>NZ_DALZUO010000002.1:0-272807 GCF_032013335.1 Anaerospora sp.
TAGCATCAGTTCCGGCTATTGTCCCGGCTGCGGTGGAAGGAAGCAAGCTCATTTTACAGCACAGGTTTGATGGTCGGGAATTGGAGTTAAACCATGCCAAAGAGACGCTCAAATATATTGTCAGCCTATGGGGAGGGCCGGTTGAGTTATTGACAAATATAGATAATAAAGAGATTGCCTTATGCTAAAGAGGTTCATTAGAACCGCTTTAGCGTGTAGCCAAACGTACAGGATATTGCCATGTCGTTTTACTCCTCGCAATGACAGTAAAGTCAGGTGTCATCGCGAGCGTAGCGTGGCGATCTCCTTCGTTGGATTACTTTTGTACACAGCTTCGAGCGGCTTATAAGAGCCGCTCAGGCCGTTGATAAAGCCCCATCTGCGTTGTACCCGCAAGGGGTAAGCCGAAGTTCTAAGGCACTAAAGTGCCAAGGACTTCGCATTCAGGCCTGCGGGAGCTCGTTTGTCGTACCCGCGCTGTACTGTCTTCGCTCGCTTCCTCGGAATTCCCCGCGCCCACAGCTCTTTGTTGCACAAAAGCAAACACTTGAGATGGAGATCGTGCATCTGAGACTTTCTGAACGGCCTGGGAACGAGGTTTCTCGACAAACTGAGCGGCTCATTTGAGCCGCTTTTTGTTTTGCGTGAAAATTTGTTGATTTTCCGCACATCCTATGAGATAATAGTAGTGCCACGAGAAATTGGATTAATGGATTAAGCCAATGTGAGGTAAAGTGTAATGATTCTTCATCGAATGGGTATTCCGATTTATTTGCAAGTGAAAACGCATATCCTGGACAGAATAAAAGCAGGCGATCTTTTAGCGGGAGCTAAAATTCCTACGGAAAGAGAATTGGCTGCTGAACTTGGTATCAGCCGCAATACAGTAAGTGCTGCCTATAAGGAGCTTTTGCTTGAAGGCGTGCTTGAAGCCAGACAGGGGAGGGGGACATTTGTTAAAGCTGTGACATCCTCAGAGGATGAAGAGGACTTTGCTGGCTCAAAGCGTGACCGCTTGGCAAAAATAATCGATGATGCTATGGCAAAAGCAAGTGAACTGGGGTTCACAGTGGACCAATTTGCGGCTATTACCCACATTCGGGCTCAAATTAAGACGATGGCTGTGCGCACCCTCCGGGTAGCGATTGTAGATTGTACAGCTGAATTTGTTCACCGTTTTGCCGGTCAGATTAGTCAGCATATGGCTGTCCATTGTGAAGAAGTGCTGCTGGCTGATGTCGAACAGGGGCGAGTGCCGGTCGAACTTTTGCAGGCCTGTGACCTTGTAGTGACAACAATGGAGCATCATGCTGCATTGCTCAGACTGCATGCCGTAGACAATAAGCTAATGGCGCTTGCTGCTATACCCCGCCTTGAGGCCGTTATTCAACTGGCCCGTATCTCTCATACCCAGGCGGTTGGTGTAATTGCGAAAAGCAACGATTATTTTCGGGCAATCAAACGCTTGCTATCCCGTATTAATGTCGGTGCCTTACAGCTTGAGCCAATTTCATCGCTGGAAAAAGAAGTACTGCAGCGGTTTATTGACAGCCACGCCGTGCTGGTAGTCTCCGAAGAATTAGAGGCGACTGTGCGGCAATTGGCGGGAGATAACCAGGAAATCATCGTTTTCTCTTATGAAATTGATCAGGGATCAATCAACCAGCTTATGGCCCGTCTTGTTATCCAAGCTCAATAATTTAGTACGATGTTTAAATTTTAATAAAGCACTAAAGGAGTAATTACCGAATGCAAAACAAAGTGAAAGTAATCCTTGGCGTCATTGGTGCCGATTGCCATGCAGTCGGCAATCGAATACTGGAACATGCAATTTCAACTGCCGGTTTTGAAGTAGTGAATCTTGGCGTTTTGGTCAAGCAGGAAGAGTTTGTTAATGCTGCTATTGAAACTGATGCGAAGGCTATTTTAGTTGCGTCTTTATATGGTCACGGCGAGATAGATTGCCGCGGTCTGCGCGATCGCTGCCACGAGGCAGGGATTGGCGATATTTTGCTGTATGTAGGCGGTAATCTGGTTGTAGGTAAAACTGACTTTACAGCGGTAAAAGACAAATTTATTGCTATGGGCTACGAAAGAGTGTATGCTCCTGGCACGCTGCCGGAAGAAGTAATCGAAGATCTTATGAAAGACATGAAAGAGCGGGGATACTGCGCGTGAAACCCGTCTTGCTTATCGATTTTGGCAGTACTTACACCAAGATAACTGCAGTTGATGTCGTAAGCGAAACCGTATTAGGCACTGCCAGAGGAATAACCACTGTAACTACTGATATTACTGAAGGATTAAATGAAGCCCTGGAAAAGCTGTTTCAAAAGACAGGAAGGCTGGAGTTTGACCGTGTTTTAGGTTGCTCCAGTGCTGCCGGCGGCTTGAAAATGGTAGCTGTCGGCCTGGTGCCCGAATTGACAGCAGAAGCGGCGAAACGGGCAGCGTTAGGCGCGGGAGCGAAGGTGCTAGGTGTCTTTTGTCATGAATTGAGTGAATATGAAGTAGCAGACATTGCTGCACTGAAGCCGGATATTATTCTGCTTGCAGGCGGAACTGACGGCGGCAATAAGCAGGTTATTCTTCATAATGCAACAATGCTCACTCAGCTTGGGCTGGATGTCCCTGTTGTCGTAGCAGGCAACAAGTCGGTGACACCCTCGGTTGTGCGCATTTTAAGTGAAACTATGTCAGAAGTGGTTCATGCCGAAAACGTCATGCCCCGTCTGAATGAATTAAATATCGAATCAGCCCGCCAGATGATCAGGGGCATTTTCTTAAAGAAGATTGTCGAAGCAAAAGGCTTGCATAAAGCCAACAAGCTGGTAGACCGTATGGTTATGCCAACACCTGCAGCTGTATTAAAAGCAGCTGAATTAGTGAGCCGGGGCAGCGAAGGGGAACCGGGATTAGGCGATATTGTTGTCGTCGATATCGGCGGTGCCACAACGGATATTTACTCCATTGCCAAAGGCGATCCTACTCAGAGCAGCGTCACGCTGCACGGCTTGCCTGAACCTGAAGCCAAGCGTACGGTTGAAGGTGATCTGGGGATGCGCTATAGTGCGGCTCCGCTGGTAAGGGCAGCAAGGGCTGCTGTTATTGCCCGCTGGGCAGGAGTCGAAGAGTCGGTTGTCATTGATTATGCGGAAAAAGTAGAAGCAAATATTGAATATCTGCCGCAGTCGCCTCAGGAAGAACAGGTGGAGGTTGCCATGGCGCGGGCTTGTACCGCATTAGGCATTGACCGTCATACTGGTTACCTGGAAACGTATTTTACCCCTTTTGGTACTGCATACAGCCAGATTGGCAAAGACCTGACAGAAGTGAAAACGGTGATAGGCACTGGCGGCGTTATTATTAACAATCGCTATCCGGAGAGCATTTTGCAGGGCGTGGTTTTTGATGAGGCGAAGCCGGAAGTTTTAAAGCCCCGCAATCCTGAGTATCGTATTGATGAATCCTATATCATGGCTTCAATGGGCTTGCTAGGGGAAGAATATCCCGATGTGGCCGTGCGCATGATGAAAAAGTATATTGTCGGAGGGAATAAAGAGTGGAACTGAAAAATAAAAAGTGGACAATGGATAAGTTTTTTGGAATGCGTGAAGACGTACTCACTCACTGGGCAACAGGTAAAGAAGTAAACCTGGAGGAAGCCTTTCAATATCATCAGACCATTCCTGCAAAAAAGCATTTTGCCAAGCGCCTCGTAAAGGCGAAACAAAAAGGGGAGACTCTTACGCAGCCCCGTGCCGGTGTAGCGCTGATTGATGAACATATCAATCTCTTGAATTTCCTGAGAACAGAAGGCGAGGCCGATTTACTGCCTTCTACCATTGACAGCTATACCCGCCAGAATCAGTACAAAGAAGCCCAAAACGGCATTGATGAAAGTCTGAAAGCAGGCCGTTCACTGTTAAATGGTTTTCCGGCTGTCAATCATGGTGTAGCTGGTATTCGCAAAGTAGTGGAAAGTGTTGACGGACCGCTGCAGGTTCGCCACGGCACACCCGATGCACGCCTGCTTACTGAAATTACGCTTGCCGGCGGTTTTACCGCTTATGAGGGTGGCGGTATTTCCTACAATATTCCCTATGCGAAAAGCGTATCGCTGGAAAGAACAATTTATGACTGGCAGTATTGCGACCGCCTGGTAGGCTATTATGCTGAGCAGGGTATTGAAATTAACCGCGAGCCCTTTGGCCCGCTGACTGGTACGCTTGTACCGCCAAGCATTTCTCATTCGGTAGCCATTATTGAAGGTATCTTGGCTGCTGAGCAGGGAGTTAAAAATATTACACTCGGCTATGGCCAATGCGGCAACTTGTTCCAGGATATAGCTGCAATAAAAGCACTTGAGCAATTAGCCGAAGAATATTTAGCGAAATACGGTTATGGTGATTGTGTACTGACAACTGTTTTCCATCAATGGATGGGCGGCTTCCCACAAGACGAAGCGAAAGCTTTCTCGGTTATTTCCTGGGGAGCGGCAGCGGCAGCGCTGGCTAAAGCAACGAAAGTTATTGTTAAAACTCCTCACGAAGCACTTGGCATTCCTACAAAAGAGGCTAATGCACAGGGTCTCAGAGCAACTAAGCAGTTAATTAATATGCTTAGCGATCAGGCGTTCCCGATTACCAAAGAAATTGATGCGGAAATTGCGATTATTAAAGCCGAAACCCGCTGCATTCTTGATAAAGTATATGAAATGGGAGATAGTGATTTCGCAGTAGGTGCAGTTCGGGCTTTTGCTGCCGGGATTATTGACGTTCCTTTTGCACCAAGCAAATTCAACTTAAATAAAATTCTGCCTGCCCGTGATAATAATGGCGCAGTTCGTTTGTTTGAAGTAGGCAACCTGCCCTTTACGCAAGACATTATTGATTTCCACCGGGCAAAGATTGATGAACGGGCTAAGTTCGAAGGTCGCAATGCCAGCTTCCAAATGGTTATAGATGATATATATGCCATATCACACGGCCGCCTGGTTGGCCGTCCACGTTAAGGAGGAGAAGTTATGAAAATTATTGATGTAGTAGCATCACGTGGTCTTACTGGTTTTTACTTTGATGATCAGCGGGCGATTAAAGCCAATGCCGGACATGATGGGTTCACCTATGTGGGCCAACCGGTTACACCGGGCTTCACTGCTATCCGTCAAGCCGGTGAGTCGGTATCGGTTATGCTGGTGTTGGAAGACGGTCAGGTAGCCTATGGTGACTGCGCTGCCGTGCAATACAGCGGTGCAGGTGGGCGTGACCCCGTTTTTCTTGCCGACGATTTTATTCCGGTTGTTGAAAAGCTGATTAAACCACAGCTGGTTAACCGTGAATTGAATTCCTTCAAAGTGCTTGCTGAAGAAGTGGATAACCTGATTAATCCCGGTACGGGTAAACAAATTCATACCGCTTTGCGCTATGGTGTTACGCAGGCTATTTTGGACGCAGTGGCTAAAGCCAAGAAACAACTGATGTGCGAAGTTATTGCTGAAGAATACAATACGCAGGTAAGTGATCGCGAAATACCGGTCTTTGCACAGTCCGGTGATGACCGTTACTTAAACCCTGATAAAATGATTATAAAAAAAGCGCAAGTACTGCCTCACGCTTTGATTAATAATGTAAAAGAAAAACTGGGCGGCAAAGGTGAACTGCTGTTAGAATATGTGGAGTGGCTGCGCAACCGTATTCTGGCAATCCGCTCCAGCGAAGAATATCAGCCGACCTTGCACATTGATGTGTATGGTACTTTCGGACTTGCTTTCAATAATGAAATCGAACCGATGATTGCTTATTTCCGCCAACTGGAAAAAGCAGCAGCACCTCTGAAACTGAGGATTGAAGGACCGGTTGATGTTGAAGACCGGGATAAGCAGATTGAAGTGCTGAAAGAAATCACGGCTCGCCTCCATCAGGAAAATATCAATGTTGAAATTGTTGCCGATGAATGGTGCAATACACTGGCAGACATTAAACTGTTTGCTGACGAATGTGCCGGTGATATGCTGCAAATTAAAACTCCTGACCTTGGCGGTATTAACAACACCATCGAAGCAGTGTTATACTGTAAAGAAAAAGGTATCGGTGCTTACCAGGGCGGTACTTGCAATGAGACCGACCGTTCCGCACAAGTATGCGTTCATATCGCAATGGCTACTCAGCCTGTGCAAATGCTGGCCAAGCCAGGCATGGGCGTTGACGAAGGCCTGATGATAGTATACAACGAAATGAACCGTATTTTGGCCTTGCGGAAGGCGCGCCGGTAGAAACGGAGGAACTATGAAATCACCCGGACTTAGCGATCAATTAATGTATTCCAGCTATTTTGCTCCCCGGGGTCGTAACCGTATGTATATCCTGGGTCAGCAGCTTAGCGGACGTTATTTGTCTCCTCTTGACAGGCTTATCGGTATTATTGGTGAGTCAGGCGCAGGCAAATCTTCGCTGGTGCGGGGGATGTTTCCCGGCTTGGAATTGACTAATGATGACGACGGCGTTAATATCCGGCCGCTGCCACTTTTGAAGAATATCGATAAGGGCTTTTTCTCCAGTCATACTTATCATGTGGATATTCGCTTTGAGCTGGCTTTTACGCAGATTCACGTGCTGGCCGAAGCAGTGCAGAAAGCATTGGCTCAGGAGAAACGGGTTATCGTAGAACACTTTGACCTGCTTTATCCCATTCTGGGGCGCAATGCTGATGTTCTGTTAGGTGTTGGTGGTGAGGTCATTGTTGTGCGGCCAACGGTGTTCGGTCCTTTTCCTAAAGAGCTGATCGAAGTCGTTACAAAAACACTTCGTTACCGGAAGATGGCGCACACGGCAGAAGACTTAACGGCCCGGATTTTGGTCAATGATTATCAGGCTTTTCTGCCCTTTAGCCATCGTGATGTGCATCATGGCTTTGTTCTGGAATATCCGATTGAATTAGATGCGGATCTTCGGGACGTAGAAAGAAAAGTAAGAGCCATGATTGATGATGGTGTTGATATTTGCTATGCTGATGAAACGCATATTCGCATTGGCAAAGATATGTGGTCCTGCTCAGGGCCGCGGACTCATGTTAAAAATACGGAAGACATTGAGAATTTCCGGCTTCTCTATGAATATAAATATGATCCTAAGACAAAGTCTTTCCTGATTATCGGCCTTGTTGGTACGCTGAAAGATGACTTAGATGGTTTTGCCGGATTGACATTAATGGCTTCTGGTCATTGCTAATCGTGCTGCCCCCTTTCGGGGCAGCCTTCTCTATATCTTAAGCGAGGTGTGAACTATGGTACAACTATTACGGCCTGCTCAGGCAGGTACATTGGAATCCAATGATATTATGATAACGGTAGCGCCTGGGGAAGCAGGAGGCGGTGTCGTGATTGAACTGGACAGTCTGGTTATGGCCCAGTATGGTGCTGTTATTCGTCAAACGCTTGCCGACACGGTGGCAGTGCAGGGCATTGCTGATGTTTACATAAAAGCAGTTGACAGAGGCGCGCTGGACTGCACGATACGGGCAAGGATGCTGGCAGCACTCGCCCGTGCCGGTGTTATTAGTGAGGGGGTTATCGTATGACGGATTTACGCAGAACTATGCTGTTTTTACCTGGCAATAATCCGGGTATGCTGCAAAATGGCGGTATTTTTGGTGCCGACTCACTGATTCTTGATCTGGAAGACGCAGTTGCTCCTGCCGAAAAAGATACGGCCCGTCTCTTGGTTGCTCATTCGCTGCGCGAAGTTGACTACAGCGGCTGTGAAACGGTAGTGCGTATTAATACTCTCGACACCTTCGGCAAACAGGATATTCGCGCTATCGTGCCTTGCCGTCCGGCAGCCTTATTAATACCCAAAGTTCAGACCGCCGATGATATTCGTGCGGTTGCTGCTGAGATTGCTGCTGCTGAACAGCCTGGTCAATCGCCGGTGGGGATTATTGCCCTTATTGAGACCCCTCGCGGCCTGGCTGAGGCGTACTCTATTGCTACGGCCAGTGAACGTATGCTTGCATTGGCTTTTGGTGCTGAAGACTATACGGCTGCGCTTGGTGCGCAGCGCACAAAAGAGGGCAGCGAGATATTAAATGCCCGGGCAGCGCTTGTTAATGCAGCTGCTGCAGCTGGTATCCAGTCAATAGATACACCTTTTACGGATGTGAATGATGAGGAAGGCCTTATCAAGGATACGGCTTTTGCCAAACAGCTTGGCTTTAAAGGCAAATTGACGATTAATCCCCGGCAAATAGATAGTATTCATCTTGTATTTAATCCTAGCAGCAAGGAAATAGACTGGGCTGAGCGGGTCATGCAGGCAATCAGGCAAGCGGAAGCTGAAGGCTCAGGGGTAGCTTCGCTTGATGGCAAGATGGTAGATGCACCGATTGTCAACCGTGCAGAACGGACGCTGTTTTTAGCTGATTTGCTTGGGCTCAGGAAGGAGGCAAAGGCATGAGAAACATGTTGCAACGCGAAATTCCAGAAAAAATTGCGGGTTATGGTGAGGTCAGGCCTTTTGCTGGTGCCTTTGCCACTGCGCCGGATATGTGCCGCCAGGCACCACCGGTGAAACGCATTATGCCTGGAGAAAGCAAGCTGCTTTCCTCAATCGAAGATGTATTCAGGAAAGTGCCTATCACTGACGGGATGACCTTGTCGTTTCACCATCATTTCCGTAATGGTGACGGAGTGGTTAATCAAGTACTGGCTGTTGCGGCTAAGCTGGGAATAAAAAATCTAAAAGTGGCGCTAAGCTCCATTTTTCCGGTACATAAGCCGTTGATCGACCATATTCAAAATGGTGTGGTTGTTGCTTTAGATACGAACTATATGTCAGGACCGGTAGCGGAAGCTGTATCGGCAGGAATACTCAAGCAGCCTGTTGTGCTGAGGACTCATGGCGGGCGGGCTAGAGCAATTGAATGCGGTCAGCTTAAAATTGATGTAGCCTTTATTGCCGCTCCTGCTGCCGACGAATATGGTAATGTTAATGGTGTACAGGGACCGGCCGCCTGCGGATCGCTTGGCTATGCCCTGCCTGATGCCGAATATGCTGATTGTGTAGTTGCTGTTACTGATTTTCTGGTGGAATATCCGTTGTCGCCTGTATCCATTCCTCAGACACGGGTCGATTATGTCGTTACCGTTGACCAGGTGGGAGATCCCAAGGGGATTGTATCGGGTACAACCCGCATTACCAAAGACCCTGTAGGTCTTAAGATTGCTGCTACGGCAGCACGGGTTATTCAGGCCGCCGGGATGATTAAGGATGGCTTTTCTTTTCAGACAGGCGCAGGCGGAGCCTCTCTGGCAGCAGCGCATTTCGTCAGAAAAATGATGGAAGAGGCCAAGGTAACAGGCAGCTTTGCGCTAGGTGGCATTACAGGCTATATGGTGGAAATGCTGGAGCAAGGTTTGTTTAAAAAGCTAATTGATGTACAAGGCTTTGATTTGGATGCGATTCGCTCGATTGCTGCCAATCCTAATCACCTGGAAGTAAGTGCTGGTTTCTACGCGAGTCCCTATAATAAGGGCTGCGCTGTTAACCAATTGGATGTGGTTATTCTCGGTGCGACTGAAATTGATACCGATTTTAATGTGAATGTTGTTACAGCTTCAGACGGCGTTATCATGGGTGGCTCTGGTGGTCACAGCGATGCTGCCGCCGGCGCAAAAATAACAATTGTTGTGGCAAACCTGCTCAGGGGCCGATTGCCGATTATTATGGACAAGGTATTGACGGCAACGACGCCTGGAGAGACAATAGACGTATTGGTCACCGAGCGGGGCGTTGCCGTTAACCCCCGCCGTCCGGAGTTGAAAGAGCAGCTGCTTGCTGCCGGTCTGCCGGTAAAAGATATCAATGAATTAAAATTGTTAGCAGAAAAAATTGCCGGTGTCCCGGCACAAGTTATTACAGGAGAGAAGATTGTAGCTGTTGTCGAATATCGCGATGGCACGGTCATTGATGTTGTTCGTCAGACAAGGAGGTAATTATGGAATGGGGCAATATTGAGAAGCGGATAGTCAATTTGAAAAATGCAGTGGAAGTGGCAGCCGTCCGTTCTTTCCTGGAGCGTTTTGAACTATCCTTTGATGAAACGGTGGACTATACTCTCGCCTTTTACCGGGAAGAGGGTTTAGTTGCTACCGGATCGCTGCAAGGGGAAGTGCTGCGTAATATTGCCATTGATGAAACGCTGCAGGGAGCGGGCCTGACGTCTCAGGTGGTAAGCTCTCTGATGAGCGAGGCTGCCCGGCGGGGGCAGTATCACTATTTCCTCTATACAAAACCGGATAAGGCGCATTTATTCAATGCACTGGGTTTTCAACTAGTGGCTCAGGCTGATTCATATGCCGCACTCCTCGAAACCGGGCTGGGTTCTATTGCCTCCTATTGCCGGAGTCTTGTAACCTGTACGGCTCATTTACCGCAGGGGCCTCGGGCGGCTTTGGTTGTAAACTGCAACCCCTTTACACTGGGGCACCAGGCTGTAATTGCGAAAGCAGCAAGGGAGAATGCGGCAGTTATTGTTCTGGTAGTAAGTGAGGACAAATCCTTATTCCCCTTTGAAGTGCGCCTGAAGCTGATTAAAGAAGGACTAGCCGATTATTCCAATGTTGCTGTTGTTCCTGGAGGTAAATACATTGTCTCAGCAGCTACTTTTCCGGGCTATTTTACAAAGGGGCAGCAGACAGTTGCGGCTCAAACCCGCCTGGATGCCACCATCTTTGCCACTCGCATTGCTCCTGAATTGGGTATTACAGTTCGGTATGTAGGTGATGAGCCGTATTGTCCTGTTACTAACGCCTATAATCAGGCGCTGCAGGACATATTGCCTGCTCATGGTATAGGCGTGAAGGTGATGCCGAGACTAGCTGTGGAAGGCGAGGCAATCAGTGCATCCCGTGTCAGGGAACTTATTCGCCAAGAGCAATGGGAGGCCGTTCGCCTGCTGGTGCCTGACAGTACCTACCGGTATTTAACTTCGCCTGAAGCAGTTGCAGTACTGGCTGCTATACGCCAAAGTAATTCCAGACACTAAAAAACAAGCGGCACTAAGAAAATAGAGGGTTATTTTCTTAGTGCCTTATTGCTTGCAAATATAATAACTGTGAAAAATTTGGGAAATAAGCCAAATTTACGCATTAGCTGCTTGACATAATATAAAACATCTGTTATCATAATAAATGTCGTCAAGGGCAGTCAGAGCAAGTAACTCTGGCAGCGAACTTGAAAAAAGATGAAAAAATGTGTTGACATTATTGCATCCGACATGATATAATAATTCTTGTGTTAACGGGGCGTAGCGCAGTTTGGTAGCGCACCTGGCTTGGGACCAGGGGGTCGCAGGTTCGAATCCTGCCGCTCCGACCATTTCAATTTCATAATCAAAACGTGCGGGTGTAGCTCAATGGTAGAGTCCTAGCCTTCCAAGCTAGCTGCGTGGGTTCGATTCCCATCACCCGCTCCATTTTTTTGTTTGCATGTCCTGGTAGCTCAGCTGGATAGAGCAACGGCCTTCTAAGCCGTGGGTCAGGGGTTCGAATCCCTTCCAGGACGCCAGAATTTTTTGTTGTAGGACATGTTAGCAGAAAAGTTGTAGATGATAGGTATACAACATAATACTTACTAAAATGATAAGCCAGTTTCCCGAATCGGGGAAACTGGCTTTTTTGTGTCTTTAGACCGATTGTTTACTGTGTAGAAAGAGATCTAAGGCATGCCCAACCGCCATCGCAATACAACCATATCCTAAACCCGATAAGATGGGGAATTGTTTGTAGGGCCAAATAATTCCGAAGAGCATCCCGATGCTTAAACCGATGAAAAGGCCTGTCAATCTGGGGAGGTGATGTGTAGGTCGCGTTCCTTGAAGCTGTAATTCTTGGTTTTGTGCAGCAGCGCAGTTAAAAGCATGCCACATACTGAAAGAATAAATGCCGGGATAAAACATAAGCCAATGCAAATTCATGTGGGTTAGCTCTGAATGAGGGTGCACATTAAATTCAAGGATTATCTGATAGTTGAGGTTAGAAAAGAAATTTAGAGATAATTCCAGGAGCAAAATCAAAAGTCCAATCCAATGATCGCGATTATAGAGCTGTCCCAAACCTGGGAGCATCGCAGACCACAGTAGGGCCGCCCATGGGCTTCGATAAGTTTGTGGCTTACGCATACTATCACCAATAGTAGTGTACCCAGTCTGAATTTTTCTAATAAAATTCTTAAAAAAGACTTTTACAATAGAATAAAAGAAAAAACATAAAAGGGATTTTCTTCCAAACAAAGAATTAATAAGGAAAAATATGGAAGGTGACTGTAATGAAAGTTACAAAAGTTGCGCCAGTTTTTCGTATACCCAATGTGAATTCGCAAGAACAATACCGTGATGATGCATTTCTTGCGAAAAAAAGGCCGGATCGATCCTTTGCGATTATATTGGAGAAGGCACTGCAAGAGCGAGTCAAAATCAGGCAATAGTATAAAGAAGCAGCGAAGAGAGCTGAAGGACCGCAGGATATAATGCGATTCTTCAGCTCTCTTTAATTATAACAACTAAAGCATTTTTTAAATAAAGTATATAAATAATGACATTATTAGTTAAGATATTAAATAAATGTTTAAAATTCAAATAAAAAACTAAATGTTGGTGTGTAAAATAAGCTTTATGAAACAGTTATCGTAAAAGGAGGTTGCTTTTTAAATGAGGTACATAAAAAAGATATCATTGATCGGGGGATTTTGGTTATTTGCATTAACGGCAATAACAAGTGCCGCTCCACTGACCATTGAACAGGCTGTTGATATGGCCCTGACAAATCATCTGGATATTAAAATTGCTGCCAATGAGGAAAAAGAGGCTCGGTATTCGCTGCAAAGTGTGAAAGGCAGCAAAGGAGTATCTCTTGCCGCTTCCAATAATACTTATTTAAAAAAGCCTGGCAGCTCAGCGGATGCCAGTACCAGCAGCATGACCCTATCCCTGCCTTTATATAGCGGTGGTAAGTATGAAGGAAACATCAAGATTGCCCAAACCGATCTGACAAAAGCTGGGGTGAATTCAGTAAAAACAAAGCTGGATGTTAAAAGTAATACAATTGCGGATTACTTAAATGTCATAAAGACACATCAGGCACAGGCCGTTGCTCAGGAAACAGTGGATAACTATCAGCTGCATGTAAACAATGTGAAAGAGCAATATAGCGTAGATAATGTAGCAAAGTCAGATGTTCTTCGTTCAGAGGTTGAATTAGCTGATGCACAGCAAAAGCTGATGCAGGCGCAAAACGCCTACGCAGTGGCAGTGAATACGCTGAAAAAGCAACTGCGCTGGAAAGAGGCCGGTGAGCTTGAACTTGTAGAGGAATTTCAATATGTGCCATTTGCAATGAGTATGGAGGACAGTGTGGTCTATGCGAAAGCTCACAGCCCTGAGCTGGAAAAATACCGCCTTGCTATTCAATCGGCAGAGCAGAGTGTTGTTGTTGCCAAAGCCGACAGCAAACCTGCAGTTTCTTTGACCTCGGGAATCGACTGGAGTGATGCTTCCATTGGTGAAAATAGCGAGGATACATATGTGGGCTTAACAACCTCGTGGAATCTCTTTGACAGTCAGGTAACAAAATCCAAAGTAAAGAAAGCGAAAAGTGCGGTGGATAATACGCGGCTGGATTTAGAAGCGCAGGAAGATGCGGTAGAGCTAACAGCAAAAGAATATTATCTCAACATGAAAGAGGCCGAAAAGCGGCGGGATACTACGCAGCTGGCTATCAGCAAAGCAAAAGAAGACTATTCGATAGCAGCCGCTAAATATCGTGTAGGCGAAGGTGTGATTCTTGATATTATTGATGCGCAGCTTGCTCTGACGACAGCGCAAAACAATGATATTGAAGCGCAATATGCTTATGCTGATTATAAAGCCAAGCTGGAAAATGTGATGGGGATGAATTAGCTGGGAGGAAGTTTTATGCTGAAACAGATGAAGGCTACGAAATGGATGATCACTTTAGTCCTTTTAGCAGGATTAGCCGGCGGCGGATATGCGTATTACGCGAAAACCGCACAGATTGCGGCTGGAACGAGCCAGGAAACAGCAATTGCGTCGAAAGGTAACATTGCTTCCAATGTATCGGCTACCGGAACAGTCAAGCCGATAGAAGCAGTTGATATTTCATCAAAGGTTGCCGGATTAATTAAAGAATTGAAAGTAAAAGAAAATGACACGGTTAAAGTTGGACAGGTCTTAGCGATTTTAGAAGATACAACACTGGAGACAACGCTGTTAAAAGCAAAGTACCAGGTGGAAAATACCGGTGCAAAATACAAGCGGCTCCAATACCTGCATTCTATTGGCGCAAAATCCGGTGCTGATCTCGAAGATGCCTTGCTTAACTATCAGACAGCCTTGGCAAGCTATGATGCGGCTAAGTCCAGCCTGAATGAAACGGTACTGGTTTCGCCGATTGACGGAGTTGTGATGGGCGAACCGGCTTCAGTCGGCACGCTTGTAACAGCAGGTGTAAATGACCCTACGGTCGTTATGATGATTGGCAATTTGTCCGGAAAAATGATCAAGGTAAAGGTTGATGAGACAGACATTGGCAAAATCAAGGTAGGACAAGAGGCTGCCTTTACGGTAGATGCTTATCAAAATCAGACCTTTTCAGGCCGGGTAAGTAAAATTGGTCAAATATCCACGGCAACAACAACAACGAATACATCGTCTTCTACATCTTCTTCGTTATCTTCGTCCTCTACCAGCAGTGTAATCTATTACTATGTAACGCTGGAAGCCACTGATCCGGACAATCTGTTAAAACCGGAAATGACTGCCCGCGTAACGATTAAAATTGATGAGAAAAAAGATGCGCTGCTAATACCGCTGGCCGCCTTAAAAACTACAATTAGCGGTCAGTCCGTAACCGTTTTGCGGGACAATGGCAAAAGTGAAAGTGTACCGGTAGCAGTTGGCATAACAAGCGGCGATAAGGTTGAAATCACCGAAGGACTGAATGCAGGAGATAAACTCATTATTTCTTATACAAAAACCGAAAGTAAGAGCTCAACAAAACAAAACAACAGTCCACCTCCGCCGATGTAGCAAGCAAAGGAGTTGAAAAACAGTGGGAATTGTCTTGAAAAACGTATCGAAGCGCTATCAAATGGGAGAAGAAATGGTGGCTGCACTCGTAGATATCTCACTGGAGATAAAAGAGAGTGAGTTTGCCGCCATTATGGGCCCTTCGGGCTCAGGAAAATCGACGTTGATGAATATTTTAGGCTGCCTAGATCGACCGAGCAGCGGATCGTATGTATTGGATGGTTATGAAGTAGCTACTATGAATGATGATGAATTGGCCAAGACCCGCAATCAGCGAATTGGATTTGTATTTCAAAATTTTAATTTGCTATCCAGAGTTTCGGCCTGGGAAAACGTAGCCTTACCCTTGATTTATGCCCGCATATCGGAAAAGGAACGCCTGGAGCGTGCCGCTAAGCTATTGGATATGGTGGGGTTGGCAACGCGAAAAAAACACATGCCTAATGAATTATCCGGAGGGCAGCGTCAAAGAGTGGCTATTGCCAGGGCGCTTGTCAACAATCCCAGCATTATTATGGCTGATGAACCGACAGGCAATCTGGACAGCCGTTCCAGTGTGGATATTATGAATATCTTCAGCTCTTTGCATGAACAGGGCAGGACTGTCATTCTGGTTACCCATGAACCGGATATTGCTGAATATGCCAAGCGGGTCATAATGGTGCGGGACGGATTGATAGTAAGCGATCAGACAAAGGAGTCAGGCCATGTTTAAAGAAAGCATTACCATTGCCTTACGTGCTTTGCTCAGCAATAAGCTCCGTTCCATCTTGACCATGCTGGGAATTATTATTGGGGTCGGTGCCGTCATCGCGATGGTTTCGGTCGGTCTGGGCGTCCGGGAAAAAGTCCAGAATTCGATTGCCAGCCTGGGAAGCAATATGCTGATCGTCACACCGGGAGCCGCTTCCTCCCAGGGGGTGCGATCCGCTTCAGGCAGCAGCATAACACTGGTTACTGCTGATGCCGACTATATCCGCAAAATGGCAACCGGCATTGACTATGTAGCACCATCTGTCAGCAAACAGTATCAGTTGATTGCAGGTAATCAGAACTGGACGACTACCGTGCAGGGGATTACGCCCGAATATATGGCCATTCGCAGCTTAACTGTCGGGAGCGGCAGTTTTGTCACCGAACGGGATAGTACTGCCCGCAACCGGGTCGCTGTGCTAGGGGCTACTGTTGCCCAGAACCTCTTCGGGAGCGTCAACCCTGTGGGGCAAAGCGTCCGGATCAACAACACACCCTATCAGGTAGTTGGTGTGCTTGACAGCAAAGGACAGTCGTCTATGGGACAGGATCAGGATGATATTGTGATGATCCCGCTGACGACAGCGCAGGAACGATTAATTGGCATCAATTATGTTCATTCCATCAATATACAAGTGACGAAAATGGAAACAATGGATCAGGTACAGGAAAAGGTCACGACCCTATTGCGACAGCAGCATAAGATCACCGGCACCAAGGAAGATGACTTTACCGTACGCAATCTGACCAGTATTATGGAAATGGCAACGGAGACAACGGGCACGATCACGATGCTGTTAGGCAGTATTGCTGCCATATCGCTGCTGGTCGGCGGTATCGGCATTATGAACATTATGATGGTGTCGGTAACGGAGAGAACCCGGGAAATTGGCATCAGAAAGTCACTGGGAGCTACCTATCGTGATGTGATGCTGCAGTTTTTGCTGGAGTCAATCGTTATTGGCCTGATCGGCGGTATTGGCGGAATCTTACTGGGGATTACTTCTGCCTATGCCATATCGGTGATTGGCAGCTTGAACACAGTCATATCCGTACTCTCCATTGTTGTTTCCTTTGGTTTTTCGATTGCTATTGGTTTGTTTTTTGGTATTTATCCTGCAAGGAAAGCGGCCTTGTTAGATCCGATAGAAGCCTTGCGGTACGAATAGGAATAACTAAATTCAAAAGTATTTGATCAGATAGATGCAGTGATGACAAAACATCGCTGCATCTTATTTTTGCACCCAAAGAACATATGTTCGATAAAAAGAGACAATTTAAAACGGCTTTTATGCCGTAGTTGTCAGTTGTTGTTAGTTTTCGTTACATATGCAGCTGCGACTTCATAAAAGGCATCCGCTTTTTCCTCTATAGGATGGCGGTATTGATCGATTCCCAGCCAATAACCCATCAGCGGAGCATCTTCTAAAATATGCTTTACTTCGTGGAAAAAAACGCTGCGCAGGGCACAAGGGGACAGTGCTTGGTTAGCTACAATGTAATATCTGCCTTTGCGGCTGTGCCAAACAAAAGCATGGATCGCACCATCCATTAGCAGCACTTTGGTGCGAATATTATAGGCTGTTAGTACTTCATCAAGATTGCAGTCCGGTTCAAAGAGGCAATAGAGCATGTTGTAATTGTGCATAGTTATACCAGCTTTCTGGTTTTATTCTAATAACTTGCAGTTTTAAGAGATGAAGAATCAACGCTCGTCTGATTCTTCATCTTCAATCATTTTAATAATAGTCATCATTTGACGAATAGCTTTCGGGGATGCGCTTTTGACTTGCTTTAGAAATAATTGCAGGTCAGGGCGTTTTTTTGTTTCCAGCCAAAAAGCAAGCAAATCAGGATCTTCGCCAAGGGCGTCGTCAATCTTGCTCATGGTTTCAATTGCAGCTTCAGCAGTGGTATCGGTACGGCCGAGAAGATAGTCGGTCGTCACTTCAAAAAAATCTGCAAGGCTTTGCAGCGTTACAAGATCCGGTTCACGCGTACCTTGCTCATAATTATTAAGCCTGCCTCTTGTTAAACCTGTTAAATCGGCCAACTGTTGTTGTGTTAGTCCTCTTGCACTACGTAATTCGGCAAGCCGTAATGCATATTGCGGTTTGATCATACAGCACACCACCCTTGTCTCTATTATAAGAAACAAAACGTTTCTAAGCAATAGTAGAAACAAAATGTTTCAAAAAGGCTTGACTGATACAAAATGTGTCGTTAAAATAAGTTTGGATACGAAATGTATCAAATGAGTAAAAGCTGTAACAAACGACAAAATAATGCTCTATTTAAAAAGAGTTAAATTTATTTAGAAAATATTGTAAATTTTAGTTGTAAAAGTGTACGGATAAGAGATAAGGGGGGATATTTTGCATCTTTAACATTGAAAGAAAAACGCAGTGCCTTAGGAACTATTGCAATTTTAATTTTTAATTATATTGGAGGAAGAGGCTATGTGTGATGAAAGGCATTTAAAAATAATCAAAATTAAAGATCTGCAGGTTAAAAATGGTGAACAATACACAATAAAACAAATAACCAACATTGTTAAGCATTATGCAGAATTATACAGCGTTGTTCAGTTATCAGCCATCAATCATGAAAAAATTCGCGTTTCCTCTTCAAATAATAATAGAGAAGAACTTCTTTGTGCTTTAGTAGATATTGATCAAAGCTTGTCTATTTTACCGCCGGTGCAGCAGAAAATTATCAATATGTTAAAAGCAGGCTATGAATATCCGCACATATGCTTAGAACTGCAGCTTAGCAGCGCCAGTTTAAAATATAACATACACCGGGCATTTATCTATATAACGGATTACCTAAATTCTAAACAAGTACCGCAAGTAGCAAAAGTGAGGAGGTAGCATATGAAATTCTATACATTAATTGAGATTGAAGACGCTTACCGTTGCCAATGTCCGGATTTAACGGAAGAAGAAATAAAAGATAAGGCCAAAAAAATACACTCTCAGCTAAATACACTGGATGTCAGCTGGCGGAGAAGTAATAAGCGCTACTATAAAATGCAGGATTCGCAAAGTATTGTTTTGTAAAACAGTTGTTTACAACTAAAGCATGGACAAACTGTACGGATAGAAAATAGGAGAAGAAGTCTGCAAGCCGGAGAGGTAGAGGACTATTTCCTCAGTCGCAGGTAACTGTGACTTGAGGCTGTCGACAAAAGTAAGCCAACAAAGGAGATCGCCACGCTATGCTCGCGATGACACCTGACTTTACTGTCATTGCGAGGAGTAAAACGACGCGGCAATCTCCTTCCGGCACGTTTGTCTATAGGCTGCAGTCACAGGTAACTGTGGCTTTTTTCTTTGGCTAGAAGTAAAACTAAGTTATTAAAAATAGGAGGCAATAAAATGGGTGATACACCGAGACTTAACTTTCCCTACATAGTAAGTAGTCATATCCTGGATGCATTGGTTCAGCCGGTAATTGAGGGTGCGCTCGCAAATAATCCACCAGCAAATCCTGCGCCTGGAGTATTGTATGTAGTTGGCCGAGCTCCCAATGGTGCTTGGACAGGAAAAGCGGAATGTTTGGCACAATACATCAATGATGTCTGGACTTTCTATGTACCGTTCGAAGGATTAACGGCCTGGAATAAAGCAAGCAAATCACGCTGGTATTATAGCGGAACCGAATGGAGTGAGTTAAGCGATGACCAGCATAGCAAACGAACCGATAATCCCCATAAAGTAACAGCAGAGCAAGTTGGCGCTGAAACACCGTCCGGCGCACAGGCAAAGGCTAATGCAGTTCAGACGAATTTGACTGCTCATGTCAATAATGGCACGCATAAGTGGTCTGCAATAACCGATAAGCCCAGTAAGCTTCAGGATTATGGAATAGTGGATGCTTATACTAAAGCAGAAGCAGACTCCTATCGGGAGGAAGCGAAAACACAAATTGGTGCAGAGCAAAGCGAGTTAAGCGTAGAAATTAAAGGCCGTACTTTGGTAAATTTGCTTGGTAAGGATGGCAATTTTGAAGTAGATAGCAATGGTGATGGAGTGGCAGATGGATGGGTATTAGGTAATGTAGGGCATTGGTCAACTGTAGCACTAGATTCTACTGAAGTGTACACCGGAACCAAAAGTCAAAAGCTAGTCGGTTCTGGTGGTGGTTCATTTACTTCGATTATCAAAAACTGCGCTATATCTGCCAATAAATACTACGTCTTATTGGCTAATGTTAAGAGTCCTACTGCTACTGCCTTTTATACGAGATTTGGGTCGGATTCTGGTGGACTTACCTTTACTACCCATACAATATCTTCATCTTGGTCTACAATAGTTCGCAAATTAAATCCGACTATTGATGCTACTATGGTCCAATTTTATACTTCGCAAGCTACACCAAACACTAACACTTTTTATTTAGACGGTGCAAGGATGTACGAAGTAACGCTAGAAGAATATAATGCATTAGCGACTATGACTGATGCTCAAATAGCCGCTAAATATCCTTATGTAGATTCAGTACAGTTTAAGAAAGATGTTCTTGTAACACAAATAGGGAAAAATCTATTTGATCCTACTAATGTTATACAAGGATACTATTTAAATACTGGAAATGTGGCATCAGTAGATGCTACATACTGGTACAGCCCATCTTATATAGCAGTAAAGCCTTCTACCTCTTATTCACAAACTGCTGTAGGTTATAGTGTTCGTTTCTACGATAATAACTACAATTTCATATCTGCACTTCAAGGTGTTTCGACATTTACTACTCCCGCTAATTGTACGTATGTTAGAGTAACTGGTCCGGTAACAAGCCTCGCAACGTATCAACTCGAACTAGGCTCTACTGCTACAGCTTTTGAGCCACAAGTAAAATCTTACGCTCATACGCCAATGCAAATAGCGCAGGATGAAAGCGTATGGTTAACTCCTAATACTTCTGTGTATAAAGAGGTGTGGAAGAAAAATGTTGTTATGGAAGGAAGTCTGACCTATGGATTTAGCCTAGACTTCACAGGATTTAAGGCAGTTAGGCTTCCGACATTTAGTGGAACGCTTAACACCGGAGATTTTAACTTCTATATTGTAAAATCGGACGGAAGTATTCTCCGAAACATAAATACGGACTCTTCGTCAGGATTTACTTCCGCTGATCAAGCTTTTCAGTACTCAGTAGATGCTGGTTTTAGATTTACTATTCTTGATACTGATTCTGGTTGGACAGATGCTATGACTCCGACTAACTCTGAGATTCAAGCCTATTTCTATGGCTGGAAAATGTGTGCTTCGGATGGCTCTACCTATGTATCAGGCACGAAATATTGGAAGAAGATCACCGATGGAACCGGAGTAACTTCTACTCTGCCAACAGCAAGTTATTCTGGTTATACACCGTACGTTTTGCACTACAAACTCACTACTCCTGTATATCACATAAACTACTATAATAATGATTCAACAAAACCAGTAATGAGCGCAGGAAGTGTAGTAAATATTCCGCAGGGAGTAACACAAGTTGAGCAATTAAGTGGGGTACAGTTCAGAGAAAAAGCAAATCCAGGATTAAGTGGCACTAAATATTTTATAAACAACACTAATGTAGCAGGTAGTTTGTTGAGTCGCAGATTGAAAAATAAAATTGCTGTGCATATGAACGGGTATATATTTGGCAATTATGAAACCACGGCAGGAGGAAACTCCTATGGGAATTACTATTTAGCGATTCTTAATACTGTTTATGATTCTAGTGCAACATATATTGTAACTTATGAACAACTCGATAAATATTTATCTACTGTTGACACTTTGGCTGTTGATAATCCTGTTACTACTCGCCAACGTAATTTCTCTTTAGATTCTACAGAGCAAAAAATCGCGTATTTTAAGATTAACAATGTAGATCTTGTGGGAGCTACGGGGGTAAAAAATCCGTCTAAATTAGCTGATTACGGAATACTTGATGCTTACACAAAAGATGTAGTAGACAGTAAAATATCGAAGGACTACATACCGACAAACGGCATAAGAGTGATAAGAGATTTAGCGCAGTATACCAGCGCAGCTACCGTTACCGGAACCATAAAAATAACCCTCCCTCTTATGAGCGTAGCGACCTTTTTTGATATGGAGATAGATGGGTTCAACTGGCATACAGGGGCTACAGGATTAGTTCCTAGCTGGTCGCTAAAAGTGCGAGGACAGGTTTCTGCATCTGGTACTGCTATCGGAAGTTCGGAAGTGGAAATATCCCCTAAAGCTCCTTTTTCTTCTGTGAGATGCGGAATAGATGGCTCAAATCTTTGTATCTTGCTAGGTACTACTGCGACAGTGTGGACGTATCCTGCTATAAACATACAAAGGCTGCTCTTTTCAGGGGGAGGATTTGCTGTATCACCGAGTAATCTTACTATCTCCTTGATAACGAGTGAAACAGGATTTACGTTAATGTCTACTCCCGTAATAAAAACGCTTGCTACACTAGAAAGCCCTACATTTAGTGGAGCACTTATCCTTACAAACTCAGTTACTAGCGCGAGTAACTTAATTGAATCAAAAAATGATACAGGAAAACTAATAGATCTCCGGGCCACTGGGAGCACAGTTACAGCTTATCACTCTATAAAGCCTAATACTGCATCTATATATTCAAACACCGAGCTTGGGATTGAGACTGATGGGGCCAATCCAATGACCTTCTGGACTAATGGTTATGAACGTATGCGGATAGATGCCTCTGGTAATGTAAGTATAGGTGGCACTGGTTTTGGGCATAAATTGACAGCAAAAGGTGCCTTAGCAAAAACCACTGTCGGCAACGACCAACTATTTGGCCTGTATTCTAGTGATGTTTCAAATCCTTTTGGGCTTGCTTTCGGGATACTTGGGGAAGCTGTATTAAATAATAGAAGCGTGTATATTCAAACACAAGACCAGGGCGTAGCTAATAACGGAAGACTCTTACTGCAACCGTATGGAGGCGTTATTGGGGTAGGAACAACTAGCCCAGTAGGAGACGCTAAACTTACAATAAGGGAAGATAGTAATCAAGTGTTTGCGTTAGCCATGCAAAACAGAAACAATACTATAGCTTGGAGACAGTATATAGATGTGTCTGCTGTTGATGATGGATCTTTTGGTATTTTAAATTCAGCTACGGGATCAAATGCGTTTTGTATAAATCCAGCAAATAAAGTTGGAATAAACGTACCAGACCCTAAAGCTACTCTTCATAGTACAGGAAGTACAATATTAGGAGTTGATAGGTCTGTTCTTAACTATAGCAATATAGGTAATGGTCAAATGCAAGTATCTTTATCTGAATCTGACAATGTACTTTGGCTTGATGCAAAACGTTCAGATGGAACTATAAAACAGATAGGATTAACACTAGGTGACTCTAAAATAATCGGTACAGGAACCTCTTTATGGATTTCTAGTGAACAAACCCCAGTAGCAAATACTCCTACTACTATAATACATGGGTTAACTCTTGACCCATTGAAATGCAAATGTGACGTGCTTTTAAAGTGTGTGGTCGCTCAGGGAGGTTATTCGGTGGGAGATTATGCAATTAGTCCATTTGTTAGCCCGGCAGGAAACGTGGAGTATCCTCTTACACCTGCGCTCAGTTCAACAACCATCCAAGTTAATTCAAGTGCTAACTTATACGCACTAAATAAAACCAATGGCTCTACCTTTGTATGTACTTTAGCTAACTGGAGATATGTACTTAGAATTTGGTATTAAAAATTAGGGGAAGATTCATCTTGTGGAGATGAATCTCGATGAAGCTACTCTATTCTACATTTAAAGAAACAAGAGTATATTATTGAAGCGGAGGACTATTATAATGACAAAAGAGGAAATTAAAGTACAAATGTGTGACATTATGCTTACGATGGAACATTTGCAGAGGCAATTTGAACAATGTCAACAATATAAGCAGCAGTTACTGCAACGGCTTCAAGAACTTGAAAAAGCTGTTATAGTTAAAGAAGTAGCAGCTACAGAAGAGTAAGATGCTAATTTAAAATCATTATGTATTTAATTTCATAGATATTTTAGTTCAACTAAAGGCCACAGGAAACTGTGGTCTTTTTCTTTTTATCAAAAAAGATTAGAATTACTCACTTTCATACAGATAAAACCATTAGAAGTTGTACGGATAAAAAATAGGAGGAGATATTATGAAATGAGTTCGGTTAAACAAGAGAACGCTTTCGATAAGATAAGTCTAAATGTACAAGATAAGACTTTCGAAAATGAGCAGGAAGCTAGATTGCTGGAATGTTGATTTTACCCACATGGATCGGCTTTGTATAAAATATTTTTCTCCATAACAATAGGAAAGGAGGAGTTATGATGAGTCAATTGCAGGATATTATGCGAACCATCTATTTGCAACTGGAGACCTTAAAGGTAGATTATCCTAACCTATCAGTGGTATATGGATTCCCGGAAACAGCACCTGCTGGAACGTTGATTGCTTTGGAGCACGATAAAACCAAAGTAGATGAGCAATATGAACTGTCAGGTTACCGCAGGCGTCCCAGAGTCTTTTTTGCCGATATCTATACAACCACGCAGGAAGATCGCAATAATCTCTGTGAAGCAGTGAAAGATCTATTTGAAAACAAAAATTTACCGGTACTAAATGCTGCACAGCAGGATACCGGTATCACTATGGTCGGCGACGGCGTTCGCGTCGAAGTCGACTTAACACAGCGCTTTAAAGCCAGAGCTAAAATTTATCTATATACATTAATTGATTAAAAGGAGAGATTACCATGCCAACACCTACTTTTATTTCCGCTTTGAAATCAGATAGATGCATCCATTATATCAATAATACCTTGATCAACCGAGCCCAGTCTATTGACGTCAGTGCCAACGTTCCCAATGAAGTAATTGACGAATTAGGCAATTCCAGTCACTCTGGTGTCTCCAGTGCACCAGCCGAAGTATCGCTAAATATTTCAGTTTTCGATACCGGCATTGATCTTAGCCGCAGTATTACCGGCAAGACAGCGGCCACTAATTTTGCACTTGGCGATTTTGCTAATGCCCAGGTTGATTACGTTGGGCTGGTTCGTGATAATACGGGAAATTTCTTCCGCTCGGTCTATGTCAGAAGTGCCTGCGTGAATAGCATCAACTATGGCTATGATACGGCAGGAAATGCAGTTGAAGCATATGGATTGACAGGTGACAATCTTACCGTGTTTGACGGCTATGTTCTTACCAAAACGTATACCATCACAGCCGCTGATGTTACCAATGGATACTTTGCCCTGCCAGTAACCGGTGCCGAAGCACCTGTCCAAACCAAGAACAACAGTTATTTCAGCGGTGCCTATTTGCTGCGGGTAACGAAAAATGCCGGGGGCGTTAGCACAAATCTGATGGAGGGCAACGATTATACCTATACACCTGCTACTAAGCGGATTGCAGCCAGTGGTCTGGCAGCAGGCCAGGTGTGGACAGTTGTTTTTTACTCGGCGCAAATCGGCACTCCGATTAACCCGGTATTCAATGCGGCTTTACCAGCAGCAGTCCGGGGCGAGTTTACCCCGGTCAGCATTGGTCTTAGCTCAAAAACTTTAATTCCCCGCTTGCAGTCCGCAAAAATTGGTATTAGTCTGGCACAAAAGCGAGTACCCCAATTAGGCAGCAGACAGGTACTATTTGCGCCAGGTGGTGCTCCCTCGGTGGCAGGCAGCTTTAGTGTGCTGATGAATGACTTGGCTTTGCGGAAACTGCTGACCTATGGAAGCAGCGACAGCACGGAAACCCAATTTGGCATTGAGCAGATGCCTGCTTATGGGGCCCAAAATAATCTAGGCCTGGAGGCTGTGATCAAGTCACCAGTCGATAATTCTATTCTCAAACGAATTACAATCCCTGATATTGTTGTTGCATCAGGAGGAATGCCGACCACTGTCAATGGCACACTTGCTGAAACCTTTACCTGGACAGGAAGAACCGGCACCATGACGATCGCTAACAACTAATGGGCAAAAGGGGGGATAATCCCCCCTTATTAAAATTAAGAGGAGCATGAAGATGAATACGGAAGAATTAATATCCCGCACCAATGCCAAACTGCAGCATTTGCTAGAAACTTCACTGGATTTTGCCATGCTGATTACGGAGGGTGACGAACAAAAATTCGAAACCTACCGGAAAGTAATGTTGAATAAGTACAATGCATTAAAAAAGGCTAATATTGCCGATTTTGCTGCTTGGGAGGACAAGTAATGAATACAGGGGTATTTTATCAGCGCGAGAAAAAAGTAGACTTAATGGTAAATGATATCACGCAAACTTATAGACTCATTGCTTTATCTGCAAAGGAGCATGAGGCAGCAATGGCGGATGCCCGGCGAACGCATAAAAATGCGATTCATTTACTTGCAGAGGCCGCTGAAACAGTGAAAGCCCTATATCTATTACAAGATATAGAACTTATCGTAAATGAAATAATTGAAATGGAGCAGGATGCTATTTTAGCGAAAGCTGCATTGACTCTAGTAGATGATGATGTACACTATCATGAGAAATTAGAGAAAAAATCAACACTTCTGAAGGATACGCGCAGAAAAGATCTTGCAGCTTTTAATAAAGAGCAATTGGTCGAAAAGTTAGTCAGTATGGATATTGCACGGCAAATACATACTGCCTGGACGCTGTCGGTATTGGAGGCTTTACTTGCGAAAGCCTTGCATAGTGAAGCTAGACAGCGTTTGTTTAATTCGGTTGAAGAAATGAAAACTACTCTTTCAGTAGAAGTCTTAGAGAAGTTTTATGAGGCTCAACTGGAATTTATAACGGATATGGGGAATGCTCAGGTTTTTCTCAAACCCCATATTTCCGTAAGCTAGATCATTATGCAAAGAGATATGGGGTTACGATAACAACAGCAATGAATGAAGATGACTTTTTACTGGAAGCCGCTGGATGGGCTGGGTATTATGAGAATGCGAATGAAATTATCCGGCAAATTGCAGCTGCGAATGTGGCAGAAGCTCCTTCGCGTGAAATTATGAATAATCCGCAGGAATTTCATGACTGGGTTGAGCAATGTAAGCAAATCCATGCAGCACGGAATCGGTAGAGTTTTTTTAAGTTAGAACTACTCTTAATAAAGCAGCCTAGTTAAATATTAGTAGTATATAAATAGCTAAGGCTTTAAGCGTGAGGGGCTATCGTATGAATTTGAATGCCGTAAGAATTATAAGGGATGGGATGTATCGGTAACTTTTCTGGTAATTACGATGTTTGCTATTAGCGCCTTTATTTTTCACATTCAGGAAAGAGTATTTGCCTATGTACATGCTCAACCGGGTTCAGGTGGTTACTTTGGGATAGTATTTCTGGGCTGGGCAATTTGAAGCACCACTGTAACAGCAATATCATTGGAGCATTAGTCTCAATGAAAAACTATTGGAAAGCGATAGTAATTTCTACTGTTAGCGTATGGATCATTTGGTCAATCAATATGACATTAAATAATTTTAGAACTTGGACTAATGAACGCTTTTTTGAAAGTCTTTGGACTTACTCTGTACTATATGTTCCGTTTTCAATATTAATAGCTTGGTCTATATATTATGTAAGAAAGAATATTTTTAGTGAAGGTGGTAACTATTAATAAGTCTCAGTATAATATTACTCTTTACATTGCTGAAGCAGGGACTCCTCTAACTAACGAAAAAGATATTGAGTATTCTACAACGGATGATAAGGGAAATGAAATTTATTATACTCAAGCAGCTGTTTCTGCCTTTGGACATATATGGTTTTCTTTAGATGGTGGCCCTGAAGGTAAGATTTATTATGGATTTGGGCCAGCAGTACATGGAAACTTTAGTGGAGAAGGCCATGTTTTCAAGAATGATGATAAGGCATATGCATTTATCAAATACCAGGAGTCATATCCTTTAACCAAAAGACAATACGATAATATCTTGGGGTTTGCCCAAAACGCTGATAACAATAAAAGTTTTGGGGAGTACAATGGACTTACTAATGCCTGTGTGGATTTTTGCTTTGAAGCACTAAGAGTAGGGGAAGTCTTCACTGATGAAACTTTACCTGTGCCTCGCGATGGTAGTCTTTTGCCCAGTATGAATATACCTAATTTAAAAGCTATAAAATCTGTATATATGAAAGGGTGGAATGCAGGACAAGAAAGATATTTGAATAATGTGCAACAACTTAATACTATTGAAAAAAAGATTGTTGCATCTAGGCAAGAAGCCAGTAATGAAAAATCTATTAAAGATAGTAATGCCAAAAGTCACTTCCATGTTATTCAACCAGGTGATACTTTAGGGGCTATTGCTGTGAGCAACGACGTCAGTGTTACGGCAATCCTTGCCAATAATCCCCAAATTAACAATGTCGATTATATACAGCCTGATGAAATTCTGTATATTCCGGATAAGTCCGTTCAAGTGATGCCATCGGATTATAGTGGCTTAGATGGACTTAGTTTATTTGAAAATAATGCCTACTTGGAGAAGCTAAGCAATCCTTTTAAAGATCAGATTGACCCTAAGCAAAATATTGTATTAAAAATTGATAACTGGTTCTATGATACGGCACAAGTTATCAATGAACAAGAGATTCAAGTCGTCGATTAATTAATCCAGGAGGGAGTTTTAATGGCACAAAATAATATGCAGGTAGCGGAATTAAGTGAGCTGGTCGAAAGCATTGTGAATCAGGTTTTGAATCGTTCTTTTGGTGAAAGGCTGGTTACCTGGGCGAGTACAAACCCACGTTCAACGATGTATCTATCTAGGGAGACTGGTGATCGTAATTATGGAAGTGGTGGGCAAAATATCAGTGCGGCATATAGTATTGGCAAATTTACTGAAAGTATAGCTCTTAATAATGCACATCGAGCAACTCAAAAAGCTATAGATTCTGCAAAAAAAGCAGGATTAGATACGAAAGGGATCCAGCAGGTGTCTCCTGATAAAAATCTCATGAGAATCGGATCGCAAATTATGGGGATTGCCGGAATTGCCAGTGCCTATCAGACTGGAGATGCTTTAAGCGGAGCAGTTGCTGGCTTTCAGGCCTTTGGACCATGGGGCGCAGTGGCCGGGTTGCTGGCGGGGCTATTCTCGAAAAAGATTGATCGCTGGCAGAGGCCTAAGTTTAAGGACGCAGAAGCAGCTGTGGATAAATTGTTTACCATGGATCGGGGAGAGCGTGATCAATTTTACTTGCCTGATTCTTTTTATTTCCGGGCAGGAAACAACGCCACTCGCAATATAGTCGTGCAAGTGGGTAATGATCAGTTTGATAATCATATTAGAGAATCGTTGACTAATAGTTATGCATCACAACTTCAAAGAGGTTTGGTTTTTTAAATATCAGAGACGTATGCTGCGGCATGCGTTGTTTTTATTTGAAAGCCAATTTCTGGAAAGGAGTAAATGCTCATGAGAGAGTTAGAGTCTAATTATGATAATCAGCTTATAACATCGCAGACTAATAATATACTGTTAAAAGTTGATAACTCATGGAATTTTATAAATAAACCAGCAGAATCATATAGTTGGAATGTCCAAACCAATTATAATGCTGAAGTCATTATTGGTGGGACAGAAGCTGTATCTGCGGAAGTTTTGGAAGATAACGATAATTTTGCTAACAATACAGATAGGAGTAGCCCTCAATTTTTACCCTCCCCGTCAGTTACCTTTAACTCCAACTTTTCTAATCAAAAGATATCTTTACAAGATACATTTGGTCAATTAGAGCAAAACCAAGTAGCAATAACACAGTCGTCAAATGGAGAAAATTCAGCGAGCTATTCATATAATGAGGGGGAAATTAATGATAATATATCTTACAAAGTAGGAGAAATAAAAGCTAATGGAGTAGGCAAAGTTGAAAATAATAAGATAGGTGTAAATGTTGGTATAGAAGGAGCCTTAGGACACGCTAGTGGAACTACAGGAAGGATAGGAAGTAAAGATTTTAATGTTTCCGGAAATATTGATTCTAAAGTTGGGGCTTTTGAATTAGGGGCTTCTGCTAATTTCAATGGAGCCAAAGGAGCTTCAATTGGGGGAATTGCAGAGGCTTATGCAATAAAAGGTGAGTACGGTTTGGAATTTCAAGTCTTCGGAACAAAATTTAACGTTAAATATACTGCTATAGGAGGAGGAGTTGGCGGTGCATATAATATAGTAGTAACACCGACAAAAGTACGCTTGAAGGGAGAAGTAGCTGCGCTTCTTGGAGGAGGAATATCCATTGAAGCAGAGGCAAACCCCCAATAATGATAGTGATGAATGACTATTTCTCGGGGGAGGTAGAAAAACTTTATGAATTTTAAGTTTAACGAGTGGCTTTTTCGAATAGTACTTGTTGGTTTTACACTAATGATTATTTTGCAATTCATTTTTTATCACAATTGGCCAGCACTAATCAAGGGAATAATTGCAATAGTAGGATTTGTTTTAATAAAGCGTATTGTAACTCAGTTTTTTCTCTAGACTCTTTACAGTAATTGCTTTTGGAACGGCTAAAATAATCATGTGTAGCAATAATCAGTTTGATGAACATATCCGCGAATCACTCACAAATAGTTACGCATCACAATTACAGCGAGGCTTAGTTTTCTAGCAAATAGAAAACTAAGCCTTTTATCATTAAAAACGAGGTGAAGGATCATGATGAAATGGAAAATCAGGGAAGTTGGGCAGCAAACCTATTGGATAATGGATGTAAATCCCTCGCAGTATAGCCGCAGCAGGGAAGTGGATGTGGTATACGAACCATTGCTTGACGGCAGCCAATGCCGCATTGTTTCCCCCAACATTTATAAAAAAGAGACATTCCCGCTTGTCTGGGCCAATGTAAATCAGGCACAATTGGAGGTTCTGATGGGATATATGAACAAAAAAGTGGAAATCGTCGATCATTTGCTGGCCACGTCTACCGCTTATGTCGATGGCATAGAAAAACAATATCTCCTTACAGGAACAAGCGAGCAGCGTTATGCCGTCAATATCAAGCTGCGGGAGGGTTAAACATGGCAGTATTAACTCCAGCTGGCAATCAGGCGTTAAAGCAGAAAAATTTCGTATCCCATACAAGAATTTATATTAATGATGTACTGCATATAGATACTTCTGTAAATGTTATTGATACTCCGGTTATTGGCTATCAAATCAATCGCAGCCGCAAGCTGGGAGCAGCGAAGCTTACCTTGAACGTTGCTAATCCCGGTGGTGTTTACTCGTTTAAGCGGCAGGAAAACCCGATCCTGGGTCATGGCAATACGATAAGACTGCAAGAAGGCATTGTCGTTGGCGAGAATATCGAATGGTTTACCCGCTTTACCGGCATCATTATCTCACAGGTTGCCTCTAATAACGGTGGCAAGATGTCGCTGAAGGTATATGCGATGGATCATATGAAGCGGCTGCTGGATTATCTTCCTGACGATATTACATATTCGCCGGATATGATTGCGGTCAAGGGAGAGGTGTTGACAGAGGTTGAAGGCGGCAATCTCATGCATTTTCAAGGGGGTATCGAGAATTTGCCGTGGGTGGATATTCCTTACCCGATCTTTTATAAAGACGGCATCAAGATCAAAGAAAACTATGAAATTGACCTAATTAACGGCGAAGTCTATTTTGGTGAGAAAATGACCGGACGCCGCAAGTTTGATGCTGTGAAGGTATCTAGTACCATTTATACCATTTCTTCATCTGTTAACCCTGGGTATGAAGTGCGCAGATCGTTTACGCTACTGGCTGGCGGTGTACCAGGTCAAGCATTTACTGATCAGGCTTTGCCTCGCGGGGTAACTGTGAGCTATAGCGGCAAACAGGTTGTATTCTCGCAGGACCCATTTAAAGATTTGGGAGTAGAGTATGTAGACCGAAAAATCCACGTTACTACAGAAGGCCCTAGCCAAGTAACTGCCGATTACTGGTATTATGATGATGCTACCAATCAGGGCGAGCAGGTCATTCGTGATTTAGCGATAAAAGCTGGTTTTAAGGAAGAACAGATTATACTGGATCCGACGAATCTTTCCTTAAAACCAATCCGGTTTACAAACTTGACCATTAAAAACGGGTTTGAGGCTTTGCAGAAGATCAAGCAGCAATTAAGTCCTAATTATATCATTACTTGTGATACGGCAGGCAACCTTAGAGGCTATCATGCATCGCAGCAGGTCGTTGCCGATTATGACTTGGAATTAATTAAAAAAATTGATGCTCCTATATCAGAGGAGAGTCTCTATTCTGTGGTTGTAGCACACGGACTGGATCTAAACCCGAATGACCTGGGCAAGACGGCTGTGGCTACCAATTTGCTGCCGCCTACTTCGGTTATTGAAGTGGGAGGATCACCGGAATTGGTGCTCAATAAAAGTGCAGATGATCAAATGAGCTGGCACTGGGTACAAATGAACAATGATGTACCACCAGACTTTCCTACTGACTTACTTAAAATTACCTTAGCAGAAGCAAAGAAAATTGAAGAAATCAATATTCTTTGCGGTGATTATAAAGGCGGCACCATTCAGCAAAGCATTAGTGTGCAGGTGAGTGAAGACGGTGACAATTGGTTTTACATTGACCGGTCCTCCCGCGGTGTATCTGGATCTTCCAGCCAATGGTCAACCGTTAATGGGGGAGAATTGGAAAAACGTAAAATTAAACATATTAAATTAATCGCAGAAGCATCTTCCGACTGGGTAGAAACTCATACCTATTCAAAACGATCTGGCTTTTTGGGACTTAAAACTTCCGTCAAGAGCGATAACTATTACCATTGGTATTTCGCAGTAAAAGAAGTCCAGATCTGGGAAGAAAATACTATCCCTGTTACCAGTTCCGTCGGCAACTGTATTGGCATTGGAAATGGCGTGAACACAATATTTACTATTCCAAACATTCCACTTGAAGAAGGCTCTGTAAGTCTTTATATAGACGGACAGTTAAAAGCAGCGCAGTTTTATACTGTGGATTATACAAGCGGACAAGTAATCTTTATTACGCCTCCGGTAGGGATCATCACTGCTAACTATACGGCCGAGACAAAAAAGCAGCCTCGCTATCAGTCGAATCAAAGTGACCGTTACTTAAATAATGTTACATTAATCAGTCCTGTAAATAGGGAGGTTTTTAGCGGTGGTGATATTAGTATAGATTCGGCAGCCTACAAGCTTCTCAAAAAAATAGGCCTTAAGAAAACTGCTTTAAAGATTGATAATTATTTAAACTCGGTTACTGATGTGAAAAAACGGGGTGAAGAAATCCTGCAGGAAATATCAAGGCTGGAAGAAACTCTTGATATTGATGTCATTTACCGACCTGATGTGGATATCTGCCAAACCATCGGGGTCTTTGATGCAGCGCTGGGCTTGACCGAAATGTACTTCATTGAGGAAATAACGGAAAGTAAACAGGGATACAGGCCAACGCTTAATATTAAGGTTAGCAATTATTCGCTATAAGAGAGCAAAAGGTCGCTGAAAGGCGGCCTTTTCTTTATGGCCTAACAAAGTCCATCCTTTTCAAGTTATAGATCATTATAAAGAGGTGAAAGAGAATGCCATTTGGCAAAGAACTATCACATCTGATAGAAGAGCAAATCCAAAGAGCATCTGAAACTGCAGCTACAGGATCCGAGGCAGGTGGAAATGCGAAGCGCTCAGGGACCGATGAAAGCCGGATTGCGCAAATTGAAGCGAATTTGCAGCGCTTGTCTGAAGCATTTACGGAGTATCTGAGTAACCAAAAGAAAAGCAAACGCAATTTAGTTGAATACGGCCTTAATGTAATAGCTCTTCAGGGAATGCGCTTAGCGGTGACTTCCGGGAGAGCTGTTTTTATTGATCGTGATGATCCCTTGGATTTAGCGTATACCTATTTGCAGCTGGTTAACGCAGGAGCAGAACGGCAAATCCGGTATGTCTATGTTAATAGTTCGGGAGTGGTTCTGGAAAGTGCTACCGATCCTACCAACATTGGCGTGGGCTACATTCCCTTGGCGATGATTGATATTTGGTCGGGCGTTTCGGAAATAACCCAGGATAAGATTCAGGACATTAGGCCGAAGGCCAGTGCGGAAGAAGCACAAAATACTGCTAGCAGTCAACTGCTAACAGGCAATGTCAGTCTCTATAGCCCTGACACCGGAAACGATAGCTTTATTGTGTCTCAAACTGATCCTGCAGGGTTGAAGGTCAATATTTCATCCGGACGGGCCCTAGTCGCTGGTGAAATCCTCAATGCCGAAGGCGGTACCTTGGATTTAGTGGATCATCGCAAGGTAGTAAAGGAGTACTTAGGAATCAGTGATGGGATGAAAACGAAATACGATCTCTACCACAAAGCTGTAGCAGATTGGACTATTTATGTTGATGAGCAAGAGACAACTGCTACTGTTGATGCAAATGCAGGTTCAGTTGTTTTCAGTACGATACCACCTGCAGGAGCTGTGATCCGTGCTTCCTATACCTTTTCCGGCAACTATATGTTGGTGTTCTTGGTGGAAAAAGCAGAGACAAATGACGGCTGCTCCTTTGGTGTTACCAACTGGACCTTGGGCAGCAACCGCAGCAGTCTGCAGCCGCCGGTGCTGACGGAAAATCAGCATGCTATTGCCAAAGTCGATCTATCCAGCTCGATTACAACCATTACAGATGGCCTAATTGACAATAGCTATGAGATAAGAAATATTACTCAAGAAGATTTGCAACGCGGTGGACAGTTAAGTGGCAGCAGCTTGGCTCCGGGCTCCGTTACAGGCGAGCATATAACAGTTGAAGCTATTACTGGACAAAATATTGCTATCGAAGCGATCAGTGGACTCCATATCTCGCCGGAGACAATTGAGGGGCAGCATATTGCCGTTGAAGCAATAACCGGAGTGAATATTGCGCCTGAATCGATTACCGGTGAAAAAATTGTTGCTTATTCAATTACCAGTAATACAATAGCTGCTAATGCCATTACTAGTGATAAGATTGCCGCAAATACGGTGACAGCCGGACATATTGTCACTAATGCCGTGACAAGTGACAAAATAGCAGCTAACAGTATTACGAGCGGTAAAATCGCCGCTAACACCATTACTGCAGGGCATGTTGTGGCAGGACAGATCACTGGAGATAAACTGGCAGTCAATAGTGTGACGAGTGATAAGGTAGCAGCTAATACTATAACCGGTGCCCATATCATTGCCGGGCAGATTACTGGTGACAAGATTGCGGTAAATGCGATCACCAGTGATAAAATAGCGGCGAACACTATCACAGGTAGTCATATTATCGCCAGTGAAATCACTGGCGATAAGTTGGCGGTCAACAGTATTACCAGTGACAAAGTAGCCGCTAATACTATCAATGCGGGGCATCTAATAGCTGGGCAGGTTACAGGTGACAAAATTGCCGCCGGTACCATCACAGGTGACAAGCTAGTAGGTGGCACGATTACCGGTGATAAAATCATTGCTGGTGGAATTGAAACGGCCAATATTAAAGCAGGCGCAGTTAATGCAGATAAAATTGCGGCAGGTACAATTAACACTGCCCATATAGCGGCAGATGCTGTAACTACTGATAAGATTGCAGCAGGTGCAATAACTGTTGATAAGATCGCTGCCAAGGCAATAACTGCAGAAAAGTTAGCTGCTAATGCAGTTACCGCAGAGTCATTAGGTGTAACTGAATTGAGTGCAATCACCGCAAAAATAGGTACACTGCGGACTGCCACTACAGGAGCCAGAACAGAAATCAAAGATAACCTCATTGAAGTTTACGATACAAATAATGTATTGCGTGTAAGAATGGGAGTTTGGAACGATGCGTGAGGAACATGGACTACAAGTATTTAATTCGAGTGGAGATTTAATACTAGATGTTACTGACCGATTTACCAGAGTGTTAGGTGAGTTCGATACTGGATATGTTAATGGATCGATTGAAGATATAAATCTCTTAGAAGGAATACCTTGGTGCTATTGCTATATCCCTAGTCAAACCGGAATAAACCAAAGAAGGCCCATATCTATAACATTTAGCGGAAGTACTCTTACATGGAATTTTGATGATGCAAGAAAGAGCCAAACAAATACCGTGAGTTTTAAAGTAATTTATGGGGTGATGTAGTGTCAGGCATTCGTATTTTTAACAACAGCGGAATAGCACAGATTGATGCTAGGTTTAAGAATATACAGTTTATAGATAAGACGCAAATTACTTTAACAACAGAGTATCTTGTAGGCTATTTTGCAGCCTGGGGAAATACACTATGGAACGTAAGAGCGACTAAAAACCTGGAATTTGATCCCCTCAAGAATTGTCTGCTTGCACTTAGATGTGAGAATGGAAAATTTATTTCTTGGAAATCTTTCTTTAAGGTACTACAGTATCCTCCATGGATTTATGGAAATCAAGTATTGAATATAGTTGGCGAAATGGGAGCTGTTGTTACTATTTATCGATTTTCTTATGAATCGATTCCACCAGGTAAAGTGTTTGAAGTAAGAAATACGGACGAAGAGTTAGTGTTTTCGGATAACACTAAGTTTATGAAAGTAATAGATAGTAAATGGGGAGATCGCATTGCGAATTTTTCACCAGCATATATGGGAACTGTATTCGAAACAACTAATCACTCTCCATCCATAAAGACTGCAATAGCGGGAACAGAATTGTGCTGGAATAACGATTTAGACAACAGTAGTAAACTTGGAGATAGCTCAGCACAATCTTTCCGCTTTAACAGTGCAAGTACTGAATCGTTGTACCCTTATTATGTCATTCACGAAGATCCCCATAATTTCTATTACAAATACCGTTCTTTCAGTTTGCATTATAACTATTTAGTGCTAGATGTGACTGATCTGTAAATTAAACTTCATAGGAGAAGATACTATTGATCGCATTGAAAAAATGTTTGAGAAATTTTATTTTATACCCCTCAGCATCGGCCATAAATGTACGGATAAAAAATAGGGGCATCAGTGTATTATCTAATTTGTTTTACGATTAGTATAATAGTAAGTATTGATTAAGAATAAATACTTTAGAAGATTAAAGGCGGTGAGAGCAAATGCCATTTGGCAAGGAACTGTCGCATCTGATCGAAGAGCAAATCCAAAGAGCCGCCGCGACTACAGCAACAAGTGCTGATGCAGGCGGGAATGCAAAACGATCAGGGACCGATGAAGGCCGGATTGCGCAAATTGAAGCGAATTTGCAGCGATTGGCTGAAACATTTACGGCGTATCTGAGTAATCAAAAGAAAAGCAAACGCAACTTAGTTGAATATGGTCTTACTGTGATAGCTCTTCAGGGAATGCGCCTAGCGGTGACATCCGGGAGAGCTGTTTTTATTGACCGTGATGAACCGCTGGATTTACCTTACACTTTCCTGCAGCTAAGCAGCTCTGGTTCAGAGCGCCAAATCCGGTATGTATATCTTGATAGTACGGGAGTAGTTCTCGAAAGTACTACTGATCCAACCAATATTGGTGTGGGCTACATTCCTCTGGCGATGGTTGACGTCTGGTCTGGCGCTACTGAAGTGACGCAGGACAAGATTAAGGATATCCGGCCACGGGCTGGAGCGGAGGAAAGTGACAGTACTGCAACCAGCCAGGTAATAACAGGAAATGTTAGTCTCTACAGTCCGGATACTGGAAATGACAGCTTTTTTGTATCCCAAACCAATCCTGCGGGATTAAAGGTCAATGTTTCAGCTGGTAGGGCTTTGGTGGCTGGTGAAATCCTTAATGCCGAAGGCGGTGTGTTGGATCTAGCCAATCATCGCAAGGTAGTGAAGGAATTTCTCGGGATTAGTGATGGAATAAAAAAACAATATGAGTTATATCACCAAGCTGTGACCAATGTAAGCATTTATGTTGATGATGTAGTTACAACTGCTACTATCGATGCAGCCACAGGCGCAATTACTTTTAGCACAGCACCACCTGCTGGAGCTGTGCTCCGTGCTTCGTATACTTTTTCCGGCAACTATATGCTGGTCTTTTTGGTTGAGAAAGCACAAACCAATGACGGCTGCTCTTATGGCGCAATCAACTGGACTCTAGGCAGCAATCGCAATAGTCTGCAGCCGCCAGTACTGACGGAGAATCAGCATGCTATTGCCAAAGTCGACCTGTCCAGCTCGATTACCGCCATCACAGACGGGTTGATTGACAACAGCTACGAGATAAAAAATCTCACGCAGGAGGATTTGCAGCGGGGTGGACAATTAAGCGGCAGCAGCTTAGCTCCCGGTTCGATTACGGGCGAGCATATAACGGTTGAAGCCATCACGGGACAAAACATTGCCATTGAAGCGATCAGCGGCCTCCATATCTCGCCGGAGGCTATCGAAGGACAGCATATAGCGGTTGAAGCAATAACGGGAGTCAATATTGCACCGGAATCGATTACCGGGGAAAAAATAGTTGCACGTTCGATTACGAGCAATACAATAGCGGCTAACGCCATTACCAGTGATAAGATTGCTGCTAATACCGTAACCGCAGGACACATTGTCGCTAATGCGGTTACCGGCGATAAAATAGCGGCCAACAGTATTACCAGCGGCAAAATAGCGGCTAATAGCATTACTGCAGGGCATGTTATTGCCGGACAGATCAGCGGCGACAAACTGGCAGTTAATAGTGTGACGAGTGACAAGGTAGCCGCCAATACCATTACCGGTGCACATATTATTGCCGCGCAAATTACTGGTGACAAGATTGCAGTGAATGCTGTTACAAGCGATAAAATAGCAGCGAACTCTATTACAGGCAGCCATATTATCGCCAGTCAAATAACCGGAGATAAGCTAGCAGTCAACAGTGTTACCAGTGACAAAGTAGCCGCCAATACTATTAATGCGGGGCATTTAATTGCTGGTCAGGTTACAGGCGACAAAATCGCCGCCGGGACTATAACAGGTGACAAGCTGGTAGGCGGCACGATTACCGGCGATAAAATCATTGCCGGTGGGATTGATACAGCCAATATTAAGACAGGTGCGATTAAGGCCGATCAAATTGCGGCAGGAACGATTAACTCCTCGCATATAGCAGCTAATTCCATTACTACCGATATGCTCCGTGGCGGTACTATTACTGCTGATAAGTTTGAAGATACAACCTGGGGCGATATGTCCCAGGCAATGCGTTTTGTCAAAAGCATTATCGGTGGTGAACAGACCTGGAAAAAGGTGCTTAGCAAAACAGATTTAACAATTGGCGTAAAATCAAATGTCACTGTTGCAGTGGATGATTTTCCTGCTATCAGTTTGGATACGCAGCGCCATTGGGATGATGGCCTTGCCTGGGATGCCGGTGGGCAAAAATGGGATATTCCGGTAATCGCCTCCGGATATTGGGAAAGTGCTAGCATCGATTATGGAGTGATCAGCAACCTGCAGGCTGAATTCTGGGCGCAGCCGTTGCTAACTGATCCGGCAGTGACAATTACCGTGAAGGGACGCTATTCGACGGATAATTTGTCTTGGACAGATTACGAAACGCTTAGTCGCAGTTCAACAGTGAATTATCTATTCTGGGTAGGGTCGTTGAAATCATTTCGATACTTTAAAATACGAGTAGAATTTACCACTGCTGATACCGGCAAATATGCAATATTAGGCTATCCCGAAGTACGAGCAGCCAATTGCCAGATAGGAACGGAAGATATTGCTGACAGAGCAATTTCTTCAGCTAAAATGGCAGCGGGAGCTTTGGCGAATTCAGTTGCCATTCTTACCGGGACAATGCTGACTGGAGCCACGCTCCCCTTACCGGCAGGATACACTAAAGAACAGTGCAAGTGGATTGTTCAGCATGACCGTTGTATTCTCAGCACTACTACCAGTACAACTGGCGTACCTGCAGAAATAACGGTAAATCCCACGACCTTGATGGTAAATTCCTATTGGCGTGATCAAGGAGGAGCTTCGGCTACCTTAGTTGGTTGTCAGGCTACTGCAACAATAGCCTATTTGGTTATTGGAATGAAGTAAGGAGGATATATGTGGACGATTTTTAATTCCCAGCAAAAAGCGATATCTAATTGCGATTATGAACCTAATCAGGAAGAGCTTACTCTGCGGGACGAGAAAGCCGTATATCATGAGGAGCTGATTCCTTTACAAGAAGCATTTTTAAATCAAGGAAATGTTAAGCGCAAGCCTTCATTAAGGCTTACAGCAGAGAAAAACGATTTTTGTGCGACAATAACCATCACCTGTGAAGATCAGAGTATTTCTGAAGTCCCTCTATCAATAGCTGGCACAGCCGTAACTAAACCACTCGGTTCATTTCAGTTGTTTGGCGAGCCTAGCGCTACTGTAAAAATTGACTTTGATACGGAGTTGTTTTGTGGAGAGCCTTTGGAGGTGAATTTCGATGCCTAAGGTTAAGTTAAATCCGGATGGCTCAATTACTGTAGTAAAAGACCAGGCAGAAATTGTAGCGTATTATGATAAGCTTATCAGCCGGAGAACAGAAGCACTTGTAAAATTAATGGCTTTAGGCGGCGATATTGAGCCGGTAAAAAAACGGATTACCCAGTTGAGCAGTGAAAAGAAACAAAAGCTAATGGAGGCACAGAGTCATGCTGAAAATTGATAGCGAGTTATGTATTCATTGTGGCTTATGCAGCTTATTGTGTCCTGTGGCCGCCATTAATGAAGGAAATATTGTTGAGTCAGCTTGTATCCAGTGTAAGGAATGTGTGACAAACTGTCCGGAAAGTGCGATACATATTAATTAAAATTTTGGAGGGGATTTAATATGGCATTTGATCAAAATAAACCAGCAAATAACGGAACATTGGCAAGCGTAGATATGAGAAATAATTTTATCCACATTAAAAATGCTGTCGGCAAGGAACATGTCTGGGATGATGCAACACCAGGGAATACAACTCACCGATTGGATCAAATTAAGGCAACAGTTACTGGCTCTACTCAGAAAGATCCGACTAATGGTTATGATTATTCTACTTCAGGTGGTACCGCAGGCGTGGACTTAGTCACACATACAGTTAGTGGTATTCCCGCAAATACTTATACTCTTCAATCTTTATTACAGGAGTTAGTTAGTCGTTCCCATCAACATGTAATTGAAGCACGTTTAGGAAGTAACTGCTCAAACTGCTCAAACTGTTGTAATTGTAATTGTGGGAACAGTAGTTGCTTTGTGGCTGGGACAAAGATACTAATGGAAAATGGGGCACTAAAGAATATTGAGGAGATCGTGATAGGCGAAAAAGTAAAAGGGCTTACGGGAATAAACACTGTACTAGCCTTAGCAAGGCCGTTATTGAATGAAAGAGATTTGTTAACTTTCCCTGATTACGATTTGTTATTTTCTTCTGAACATTGCTTTTGGGTAAACACAGAAGGGGGAGAACGATGGGGAACTAATGATTTCAACATGTATTTACGAGAAGTAAAAACACATACTCTTTTTATTGATGGAAAACAACATGATTACGGCTTTGAAGAGAATCCATATGTTATTACCGGAGAAATAGCCTATGCACATATTACAGGCTGGAAAAAGCAAAACGTAATCAATCTCAGAAAAGAGCATGATCCTAATATTCAATTATATCAACTAATTACAGATAATGATCATTCTATGATAGCAAATGGATATGTAGTTGCGGCGGAAGCTTGCCGATACGATAACTTTAGTTATAGCAACGTAAAATGGAACAAAAAAGGATAGGTGCAATGATAGGGAGATGCGTACTATTACTAACCGATAAATGCAATGCTTCTTGTAAGTATTGTCTGCAAGGTAGCCATGAATATAATCGAATAGCTAATAGAGCTGACTACGATATTGATAAAGTAGTCAGCTCTATTCCTAAAAATACCGAAATTGAGATTCAGTTTTTTGGGGGAGAGCCACTCTTGGAATTCCATACCATGATTGAGGTGGCTTATAAAATAAAAAGTATGAATCCTAAAGCATTTTTTAGGACTATTACTAATGGAATCTTATTAACTAAGGATAAAGTTAATAAGCTTAATGAATTAGACTTTGGCGTACTAATCTCTCATGATGGAAAGCATCATAAAAGCCTTAGAGGATATGATGATATATTAACTACAAATCCAGAACTATTTGTTGGACTAAAAAACAGATCTTTTGCTACAACCGCAACATCAGTTAATTATGATTTTTATGAAATATGGGATTACTTTTCTAATGAAGCTATTAGATTGGGTTTTAAGCCGTCAGAGTTTCCTTGCAAAATTAATATTATTGAAGATTGTGGAAGTACAGATAAATCATTAATGATCTATAATCATTCTGGATTTGAAGCTATGCTTGAACAAGTATTTTGCAACATGACTAAAGAAATAAAGAGCGGCAATTTTTCTTGTGATGAATTTATTCAAAATGCATCGTTGATTGAAACGTTATATGGAAGAATTAGTGGCAAGCAAAAAATAAGTCCAATGTGTGGCTATGATTTTACCACGCTAACTCTAGATTTAGCTGGTAATCTATATCATTGTCCAAATGTGTTTTCTAAGACTGGCAGCATTAATACTAGAGGATTTAAAGCAGGAAAATTCAATCCTTATATTCATACACTTGCTTGCCAAAACTGTGAAGCATTACTTTTGTGTGGCGGAGGATGTACTGCAAGTCCCAGTAGCAGTAAGCATTATGATTGCTATATTAAAAAACTTCAGTACAAATTGCTAATGAAGTTTTTAAATGACTGTAGTGGAGGAATATCATGCAAAATTTAATAAATGGAAGCATTATCTTAACAGAAAGATGCAATCTTGATTGTCCTTTCTGCTATGAAAAGTCAAGATTTCAAAGTGACATGGATAAAGACACTGTTGTAAAAGTTATCGATTTTATGAACTCTCATTATACACATTTTGAGGGATGCAAAAGGAATATTATGTGGTTTGGGGGCGAGCCCTTTTTAAACTTTGAAACATTAGTGCACGGATATGACTATGCAACAGAAACTGGATACAAGGGAACTCATGGTATTATGACCAACGCTACTATTTGCTCAGATAAAATACTCCAAGAAATATCAATAAGACCTAACTTACAAGTACAGTTATCTTGGCAAGGATTAGATGAACTACAAGAGCGTTTTAGAGGAAAAACTAAACTTGTTGAAGAGAATGTTAAGCGATTTCTGCAACTCCCTAATAATATTCATATACAAATTCAAGTATTGCCGCAAAGTGTTGATTTGCTCATACATGCTGTTACTAAAATATATAAAACAATGGGAAATAAAACTGGAGCTATTGAGGTACGTCCTGTACCGGAAGTTGAAGGATGGGACTCTAAGACGCTATTGACGCTTAATCAATCAATGTCATTGCTAGCTAAGCGGTATGGAAGTAGGCTAAAACGAGTTTGGCTTTGTGCAAATGGACATTTTAGTGATGAATTATACTGTAGTCCTGGGAAAGGATTTGCCGCTTTTTCTCCTTCAGGTGATATTTACCCCTGCCACCGTTTTTATTTTTTAAAGGATAATAGATTTAAGCTGGGAGATGTTAAATCGGGACTCGTTAACACTGGAATTTCAATGGATTTAGACAGAATGCATCGCTATTGCTATAAAGGATGCGAAACCTGTATTGCAGAGAAAACATGTTTCGTTTGTCCTGCTTTTAATTATGAAAATACTGGAAGCTTGACTAAAACAATACAGCAAAACTGTGATGTGAATAAAGCATATGCTAGTGCCTTGACGCCTTATATTAATCAGAAACCCCAACCACAGGATTTGGATATTAGGGACTATGACGGTGAAGCAATTTTACAAATAGCAAAAATAGTTAATAATTGTTTTGATTCGATTAGTTCTATTTCTAATGACTTAAAAAAGATAAAAGACCAAGAGTATTTCGATAAAATAGACTGGAGAAATAGGAGGTTTTAATTTATGAAAATGTTAATAAGAAGAACAACGGATAACTCATTTGAAGGAGTATTTTCTAAACTGAATTTTAAAGATAATAATTTAACTATTACGATCATTAAGCGTTCAAAGCATTTGGATAATAGGTCTTCTGCTCAAGGATCTGAGTTGTCAGAAAGCTATAATAATGAAATTTTGGCTGATAAAACCTTTGATTTAGCAAAATTGTTTAAGCCAAGAACATTTTTTTATTGTTATATGTCGGGGGACATCCCAAGAATAACTGACTTCTTTGATACGCAATACTCTAATAAATCTAGGGAAGAGTTATACCGTTCTATTATCTTTGAATTAATGGGTGTACCTCCTTATGTTGGAGTGTATTTTCATAACTCAATTGATGAAATGTTCCTTATTGCTAATCAACCAATTGATGAAGAAGTTCTTGACAATAAGTACGCAGAGCTGATAAAGGATAATATCACATTGTTTGATTATTTGTGTACTAATGTAGATGGCTTTATTAGTGTAAATGAGGAGCAAAACGCTAAAAAGAAAGTTCTAATGGAACTAAACCCTAATACTAGTCTCGCGGCGCTAGAAGCACAGGTTGATTTACTCACTGAGCTTGTTTTCAGCATGCTCAAAAATCAACCCAATTTAATTAGAACTGTCCAGAATGATATACCGTACTTATCGTCCTTTGAGCAAGTCTTTACTGATACAAGTCTTTTAGCTATAAAGGATGCAAAGAAATGTTTAAATGAAATTAAAGAAACTAAAGCAAAAATTCGTCAGGTTCAGATGGATTATTACAATGAAAAGAGTAGAGTATTAAATGATGCTTAGCATTCGTGGGGGATTAAAAAGTCAAATCTTACAATCAACTTGCCAAATTGCATTTTAAAATCAATCCCCCTTGGATTCGAACTTTTATCCTCTAAACTGTACGGATAAATAATAGAGGAATAAATCTGAGACGGTATCAGTTTCTTCTAACTCATGATTAAATGGAGGTGAAAAGTATGTATTGTCCACTGCTTTGTATCAATCCCGATAGCACAGTGGCTTCTTTTGGGCAGTGTAAAGAAGAAGCCTGTGCCTGGTGGATTATTACTAATGAGATTGGTAAATGCGCGATCTGTCAAATGGGGGAGAAGGCAGCAAATCCTTAAGAAGAATTATACTAGTACAGAAAGGAGAAGCTTATGGTTTCAACATTAAAACTAAGTGATGTCATAAATAAATGGCGAGATGCTTTAAAAGCAAGTACAAGCATACGGGATTTTTGTATGATGCGATACAATAAATCTCCTAAAATCTTTATTGGTACTGACCCCAAACAATCAGCGGATACGGAGTATCCGCTGATTATTCTTTATCCTGGTGCAAAAGAAGAAGGGCTGGAACTCCAGGAATATACTTATAAACTAACTGTCAAATGGGCAGTCCTGCAATCGCAAACAGTTAAAACAGGTGATGTGACTGAGTATGCGGGAGTCGCAGAATGTGATGAACTTGGACAACTGATCTATATGGAACTGGCCGGACTAAATACGGATAATCCGGTTAGTCATGTTCGGTACAACTTAGATCCGGTCGCTTGCTATCCGTGCTTTCCCGGTTGGATGGATATTACCTTGAAGATTACGCCGGTTAACGGCTACAGCATTCAATATTAGGAGGAATAACATGTCAAGAGCAAAAGGATACAATTCTCAATTAGCGATGGCCTATGAACAGGCTTACGGTCAAACACCCGGTACGCCTGCAGGCTATAATATGCCCTTTAATCAAGCCAAAATTGGTATTACCCAAAACCTGATCGAGTCTGCCACTATTCGCGGACGCCGAGATAAACAGCAGCCGGTGATCGGTAATGTGGACGTTTCCGGCAGTTTAGTGGTGCCGCTTGATCAAGTCGGAACAGGCTATTGGCTGCGATCTATGTTTGGCAATCCTGTAACTACTGGTGCCAGTGCTCCCTACACACATGTCTTTAAAGTAACTGACAGTCAGCCATCTTTGGTATTGGAGCAGCAATATCCGGATATTCCAGCTTATGAAAAATATAATGGCTGCAAGATTAATAAATTCTCCTTCACCTATGGCGGTGATGCTGAGCTGGTTGCCAATATTGACATAATTGGTGCCAGACGGACGATAGGTTCAGCGCCCTTTGCCGCTAATCTGACAGAGGTTCCGCTTGTACGCTTTAATAATTTTCAAGGCGTGGTCGAAGAAGGCGGAGCACAACTGGCAACCGTAACCGAAGCAACACTGAATGTTGATTTCGGTCTGGACAACAATACCTATACCATTGGTGGCGGTGGATACCGTACGGATTTACCAGAAGGTGTGCTGCAGGTTTCCGGTACAATTAAAGCCTTTTTTTCTGATACGGTGCTGCTCAATAAGGCAATCAACAATACGAAAACATCCCTGAAATTTAAATTTGTCAACGGTAACCACAATCTACAGTTTTATATGGAAGAGGTCGTGTTTGAGCAGACTTCACCTGGTATTGAAAGTGATAAAGGAATTACTATCAACTTACCGTTCAAAGCGTTTTACGCTAACGGTGGCAGCGGCAGTATCATTGTAGCAACACTGGTTAACAACCAGATGTCTTATTCAGCAATTTAGAACAGTGGGATGTGATGTTTTATGGCAAGTGCTAACAATTCTGAAAATGAGGTAAGTAATGATGATTTAGCAAATCAGTCTTCTAAATTTGAACAGCCAAATCTTTATGAAAAATTGTTATATCAGACATTGCCAAACTCAGTAGCTGGTAGAGATCCTTTGGAATTGTTTTCCCATAATAGTATAATTAAAACATTTTATAATACATGGGAAAATAGTTTTCATGAAATTTTAGATCCTACCAATCCCCTGTTTGTTGATGCGGAATTAAGTGATGAAGATAAAGATTATCATTTGGAATATAATGAAAATGGAGTTCTTTGGAGAGTTAACGCAACTAATATGCCTCATCCAGATGATTTAGTTAAGTGTTTCGAACAGCGGCAAAAAATTCGGAATAGTTTAAGTGATGCAATAAACAAATATGGAAAAACAGAAAATGAAGTTAGTGGGAATCCTCAACTTGCGTTTTATGATACAGTTTCTGATAGAGCCTTTCGTTACAATGGAGTTGATACAAGAGAACTAATGATGTCACTTGGTTTACCTCCAGGAACGAAGTTAAAATCTGTCTCTTATGAGGACTCAGACTATGGAGAGCTTTATTCATACAGTGATAACTTCAGTATGATAAGAATTGCATTTTTTGGACATGACAATCCTGAATTAGCTAATTATCAATTAAAAAGAGCGCTGGATGATACGATGTATAAAGATGTATATCCAATAATGCTAAAGACGTTTGGAAAAGCAGGGGTTTATTTTATCGCTGCTCGATCTGGTCCATTGGCCTATTATGTGATACCAGTCGGTGATTTTCTGCTTGATATGATAAGATTTAAATCAGAAAACTATGATGATTATAAATACACTTGGGGGAATGCTGCTATAGATGCAGGGCAGGCGGCTGGGATTGACTTGGCAGTTGGTATGGGGGCAGAACAAATAAGTAGGGCTATTGCTGCCAAATATAAACTCTCTGAGCCACTCCAATTTGTCCTGAAAAAAACTTTAGAGACAATTTTAGATAAGGGCGTTGAGCAGATTATGGAACATAATCCATATCGAGGCAGTCAAAATCAAGAGATGTCGTCTCTTAGATATGTGTAAAGAAACGGAGGTAGATTTAATTGCTACAATTTCCAAACATTCAACAACCGGTATACCCTCTTACAACTAAAATCAAAGATCCTTCCTTGCAGTCCGAAATGGAGAATGGCATGGTCATTTCTCGGGCAAGATTTACGCGGGTACCGCAGACTTTTGTTCTCAAATGGACAGCGTTACCTGCAGAAGATTACGCAATGTTGCGTGACTTTTACCGGACAAAAGTACTGGGCGGCAGTCTGGCTTTTGACTGGCAATATCCTACCGTTGCAAATGACCCGTATTCAGGCAAGCTATTTTCCGTACGCTTTACAGGTGGGGATATTAGCTTTGAATTATCGTCACCTGGACGCTATGCAGGCACGCTGACCATTCAGGAGGTGTAAGAATGCTGAATTTATCAGTTGCCGGCATGCTGGAAAAAAGTCAGCTTTCCAGTGATGGTGTGTGGCTGCTGCTGGTGGAAGTGGCGATTCCCGATGCAGAAGAACCATTGCGTCTGGTACGTAATAATGAAGATATTCACTGGAATGGTCATACATGGAGTGCTTTCAATTTTAAGCTAGGCGAAATCACCGAGGATAATAAAGGCAAACCTCAATCGGTGCCGCTGCAGATATCCAATATTACACAAACCGTGCAGGCCTATGTAGAAGAGTACAACGGCCTCACAGGAGAATTGGTTATTTTACGTGTCGTTCATTCGCAGCATCTGGATAATGCTTTGCCTGAAATGGAGGAAGTTTTCAATATCCAGTCAACAACGTGTGACAGCAAATGGGTAACGTTTTACTTAGGCTGTGATCTGTCTATCCAGGTGCGGTTTCCCTTCCGGCGTGTTTTAAAGAACTTCTGTGCCTGGCGCGATCACTATAAAGGAATCGAATGCGGCTATGGCGGATCAATGCCAGAGTGCGATGGAACGCTGCAGTCTTGTCGTATACGAGGCAATTCGGCACGATATGGTGGTGAGCCAAGTATTCCCGAAGGAGGGCTGTATGCTTAAACAGCACACATTTACCGATTTGATTGGCGTGCCCTTCGTAGACGGAGGACGGGATCCGGCAGTCGGTCTGGATTGCTGGGGTCTGTCCACTGAAATATTCCGGCGCTGGGACATTACAGTGCCTGACTATCGAATATCGTGTGAAGCAGCCAGCTTAATTGATCGTGAAGTCAAAGAGCAACTACAATTTTGGCGCAGGTGCGAGGGAGAAATTCCAGTACCTGCGCTTGTTGTTATCCGGTTCGCCGCATATTGTGATCATACAGGGGTATACATCGGGCAGGGCCGGTTTATACACACTCGCAAGGGAATCGGTGTTAATATTGACCGGATTGACAGCCCTGCCTGGGCAAAGCGGATTGAGGGATTTTATGTACCAGAGGTGATGAAATGATCACAATTACCATAATTAAAAACCCATTCAACTACAATGACAAAGAGATGCATACCTGCCCCTATATTCCAGGTAAAACAGCGCATGAATACATCCAGCCTTATATTATGGGGCTGGATGATTTTGTTATCAGCATTAACGGTGGTGTGGTGGAAGAGGGGCAACAACAGCTGATAAATGCTGATGACTGGCTGGCTGTATGCCCTGTTGTCGGAAAAAGCGGTAGGGATTGGTTCCGAACGATTGGTATGTTGGCTATAGGATATTTTACAGGTCAACTTGCGAGTACTTGGGGAGGGGCTGCAGGTCAAGCGGGAGCTTGGGGATCTAAATTTTGGGCTCATATGGCAGCCGGTGCTGTAGGGCTGATTGGTGGAAGTTTAATCAATCACTGGTTTCCACCTGCCAAACCGGACCGGATTGAAGCAAAGTCAAGTTACAATTGGGGTAATGCCCAATCCCAGTCTGGTCAGGGAAATGCCTTGGCAGTAACTTACGGAACGAGGAGAACAGCTGGGCAAATCCTGGCGCAGCATGTATCAGTCGGACAAAATACTGATACAGATAAAGACAACGATGAAGAACAGTATTTAAATATTCTGCTGTGCGGCGGGGAAGGCCCGATTGACGATATCAGCGATGTCCGGATCAACGACAATCCCTTTTCTTACTATAAGAATGTAACAGTTGAACCAAGACTGGGACTTAATGATCAGCAAGTAATTCCTAATTTTAATGATGTCTATGATGATCAAGCTTTAGCCTATGAGTTTGACTATAAAACTAATCAGGAAAGTGTATGGGCTACCCAGCAGACCGAAGGAAATGCAGTAGAAGGGCTGGAGATTACACTGCATTTTCCAGGTGGTTTATATTACATCAATGATGAAGGTAAGCAGAGAACTGCATCAGTTACGGTAGAAGTGCAGTATAAAAGAGTGATTGATACCGTATGGAGCCTGTTTACTACTGCTGAAATTGCGGAGGCGAAAAATACGGCTTTTTCCCGTACCTATCGTGTTGATCATCTTCCGGCTTCGCAATATGAGGTGCGAGCACGCTGCACCTACAAGAGCGGCACCAGTACCCGCCACTCTACCAAGGTATACTGGACGCAGCTTTCAAGTATTATGTATGACGATTTTGCCCGTCCTGGCAAAGTGCTCGTTGGCATCAAGGCCCTGGCAACCAGTCAGTTAAGCGGAGGGATGCCAAGCATAACCTGGGTGCAAACCCGGAGCAAGGTTTGGGTATATAATCCCGGTACCGGTAAATACGAGCAAAAATCGGCTGCAAATCCGGCCTGGGCAGCGTATGATATGATCCATCGCTGCAGGAAAATCAAAAATATCCATACAGGCCAGGATGAGTATGTTGTCCAGGGCGCTCCGGCTTCACGGGCAGTATACCAGGATTTTGCCAGATGGGCAGCATTTTGTGAGGAACGGGAACTGACCTTTAACTATATCTTTGATGCAGCCAGTGACCTATGGACAGCGCTGCAAAAGCCAGAAAGTGTTGGCCGGGGCAAGGTAATCCTACGGGGAACCAAGTTCGGCTGTGTTTGTGATGCTCCCGGAGAGCCGGTGCAGTTGTTTACAGTCGGCAATATGCTGACGGATAAGTTCAAAGAGACCTTTGTCAGTCAGAAAGACCGGGCCAATGTAATTGAAGTTTCCTTTGCCAATAAAGATAAAGCGTATGAAAGAGATGTTATCACGGCGTATGCCGATGACTATGACCGGGCAGCGGAGCCGAATATCACCCAGATCACGCTGGACGGGGCTACTACTGCAGCGCAGGCCTACCGGGAAGCCAAATACCGGCTGCGGCTTAATCAGCATTTGGTGCGGACGGTAGAGCACAGTGCTGATATTGATGCCATTGCTTGTCAGATTAACGATATTGTTCTCCTGGCGCATGATGTACCCCAATGGGGGTTCTCCGGTCGGATTCTGGCAGCAACGCCTACGACCTTGCAGCTTGATCGTGAGGTCACGCTGAAACCGGGAATTTTCTACACAGTAGCTGTTCAAATTACTAACCCGGCGGCAGTTACAGCGCAGGAGGTACAGAGTATTGTAACCGTCGATGTGCAAGGGGTTCTGCAGGAAACGACGACTAATATCCTCACTCTTAACCAGCCTTTGACTCATGTGCCATTGAAATGGGATTTGTACAGCTTTGGTGAAACAAACAAGGTTGTGAAACCATTCCGGGTGCTAAATATTAATCGGGACCAGGACCTCAGGCGCAAGCTTACCTGTATTGAATATATTGAGGATGTTTATGAGGAAGCCACAGATATACCGGAAATCAATTACAGCGAGCTGGCAGCAAAGACGGAAGTCAACAGTGTGAGTGCTTTAGAAGAAACATACCGGCAAAAAGATGGGACGATGCTTTCCAATTTGCATGTCTCCTGGACAATTCCCCGCAATGCTCCCTTCCGGAACTATAAAGTCTCGTACAGCAGTGACAATGGACAAACGTGGACTGAATGGGGTACTACAACATCCTTGCGTACAACGATCAGCGGGGTTAAAACAGGCAATACCTATGTAATCAAGGCGCGTACCGTCAATGATATTGGTGTGATATCCACCGGAGTCGTATCTTCGGGTGTTTATATCGTCGGCAAGGATATCCCACCGTCAGATGTTGCCCAGTTATCAGCTTCTTTTGATGCTGCTGACTTGACAAAAGTGATTATAACCTGGCCGGGCGTGGCAGATGTAGACTTGGCTGGCTACCGGATACGGGAAGGATCAAGGATTATTGAAAATTTGGCTCAAATTACGACCTATACCTATCAAGCTGCTGAAAGCCGCTTCCATACTTTTGCGGTTACGGCTGTCGATAACTCAGGCAATGAGTCGCAAGTGCCAGCAACTGTTACGATGAAAGTAACGGTTGAGCCTGAATCTGTGCAAGCTTTTGCAATCAGTCAACGCTCTGCTGATCGCAGCTATATCGACATGTCCTGGAAGGCCAATACCGATACCGGTCTTTCTCACTATGAAATTAGGATGGGGGCCACGGAGGACTGGGCTTCGGCGGCAGTTATTGCCAGCCAGTTGAAAGCGACTAGCTTCAGCCACAAGCTGAACACAGAAGGCTATGTGTTCTTCATGATTAAAGCAGTCAATTCCAGTGGCTACTACAGTGTACTAGCCAGTGATGCAGCATTGCAGGTTGGTTTAAAACCTGATGCGGTTACCGGTCTTACTGCTGTACAAAATCCTAAAGATAAAAGCATCATTCTTGTATCCTGGAATAAAGTAAGCGGCGGTGATATTGCGGGCTATAAGCTCACGGTTGGTGACAGTACGTATATTACCAAAGAGCTTAGCTATCAGTATGAGGTGCATGAAAATACCACCTATACCGTTAGCGTACAAGTGCTAACTACGGCAGGGTATGCATCTAAGGCAGCAACTTGCAGTATCGCCGTAACAGTCGGTGCGATGGACGTAAGCGGTTTTGCTGTTAAACAGTCCACTACCAACCGGACGAGGGCAGTATTGACGTGGGATGCTTCTGCCGAGCTGGACATTGCCTACTATATCATCAAGCTTGGTCCGGATTGGGAAACGGCAGCAGTGTTGGGGAGCCGGGTAACCGGAACATCCTTTGAGACGACAGTTTTAGCAGAAGCAGTACAAACCTTTTTAATCAAGGCCGTCACATCTGCCGGGAATGAAAGTCAGTTTCCGGCAAAGGTGAGCGGTATTTTTGACCTGAATCCTGCCCCGGTTACAAACCTTAAAGTGACGCAGTCCGCTGCAGATAAATCGCTGGTGCACATTACGTGGGCGGGTATTTTGGAAAGTGATCTCGCTCACTACGAAGTGCGGGTAGGGCCTTCATGGGAAACTGCTACCTTAATTACAACGACAAAAGAGACGAATTGTACCTATACGCTGACGGCAAGCGGTGCGGTTACTTTTCTTGTAAAAGCAATGAATGTTGCCCAGTTCTATTCTACAGAGGCAACGTCAGAAGTGTACTGCACAGTGGAACCGCAAATGGTTAACAACCTTCGTGTCTATCAGAACGGGGAATATGTCGAGCTGTTCTGGGACAAGGCTCTGGAAGCCGATGTAGTCGGGTATGAGATCAGGGAAGGCGCCAGCTTTGATACAGGTTCTCTAGTGGTAACCGGACTGACGACAACGGGCTATCAATACCTGGTTGATACCGAGAGAACATACCGGTATCATGTCAAAGCAATAAATAAGAGTGGCACTTACAGCGTAGTAGCTGCCAGTGATGGTGTGGTTGTAGCAGACTTGCCTGCAAAAAATATTATTCAATCTTTTGATGAACTGGCATTGCGGTCGGGGCAGCATTCCAATACCGCATTTGGGGCATCGCAATATAAGTTCAGTAACTTTGGCGGCAAATTCAGTGATTACCCGACAACCCGTTTCAGTGAAATTGGCGGGGAAACAGTACTGCGCTTGGCAGTGAATGGATCAGGCTACTGCGCTTCAGGTACTTATACCTGCAAGCAAATCGATATTGGTCAGGTTATTACCGCCAATATTACTGCCTACTTTGTAACCACCGTTTTACGGACTGCCGGTACTTCGGCTGCGCTGCAGTATCGGACAAGTTTAAATGGTACGCTCTTTACGGATTGGCAGGATTTCGCACCAGGCCAGTCCACCTTCCGGTACCTGGAGTTTCGAGTCACCTTAGCTGCAACTGATCCTGCGAAAACGCCGGAGGTTAATCATTTGACGATTTCCTTGGATGTGCCGGACACGGAGCTTACCATGTCGGTGGTAGTTGCACCGGGCGGATCAACAGTGGCATATGGGCGTACGTTTTATACGACACCAGTTGTTACACCCACGGCAGTTGGTGAAAACCTTCATTCTCAGCTGATTGCGAAAACAACCTCCAGCGTAACACTGAAGGTAAAAAATGCGTCTAATGCTGACGTGGGCGGAACAGTAGATTTACGAATTAAGGGCTATTAATACAGGAGAGAGGTGTTTTACATGGCATTTGATAAAGCAAAGCCTATGGATGATGAATATATAGCTGCCGGTCCGGCAGCGATCAGGGAGAACTTGCGGGCACTAAAAGAGGATCAAATTGTCGATGCCGGGACAGTAAACGGCCTGGCGGTGGGCAATGCCAGTGGCAATATCCCGAAAGCAAATGGTACGTTATGTACCAATTTGAACGCTCAATATCTCGGGGGGAATCTGGCAGGATATTTCTCCCCTGCCACTCATACCCACAGTGCCGCGACTACATCGAGTAATGGTTTGATGGCAAATACAGATAAAGCTAAGCTTGACGGTATCGCAGCAGGGGCGCAGGTCAATCAGAATGCGTTTGCCGGTATACTGGTAAGCGGTACGACAATTCAAGCCGATGCACCAGCCGATACACTGGAGTTAGTGGCTGGAAGCAACATTGCGCTGACGCCTGATGCAACCAATGACCGGATAACTATTGCTGTTACCGGCACGGTACCTGCGGCTGCAATAGCGGCAGCCTGCACTGGTAATGCGGCGACTGCCACTACTCTCCAGACAGCGCGCACAATCGGTATTAGCGGTGATGCAACTGGAACAGCTACCAGCTTCAACGGCAGCACTAACATTACGATACCGGTAACGCTGGCAACTAGCGGGGTAACTGCTGGAACTTATACGGCTGTGACTGTAGATGCAAAAGGAAGAGTTACTGGCGGGACAAATCCTACTACGATTAGTGCAAATACAACGGGAAATGCAGCTACTGCTACTACAGCAACAACGGCAACAACTGCAGTTACCGCTGCGAGCTGTACTGGAAACGCTGCAACAGCTACTAAACTAGCAACCGCAAGAACAATAGCTTTGACCGGGGCAATATCAGGTAGTGGCTCGTTTGATGGAGCGTCAAATTTAAGTATTACAACAATCCCCGGAGCTCTTACTCCTGGGATTGGTGGTGTACAAACATTTACTGCTTCTGGTACTTTTATAGTACCTACGAGTGTTACAAAAGTCTATGTTACTGTGGTTGGTGGAGGTGGTAGTTTACCAAGTTCTAAAGATTATTATGCTTCTGGAGCCGGAGATGTTGTTTATAAACAATTAGTTGCTGGATTGAATCCAGGAGAAAGTGTAACTGTTACTGTAGGCGGTATAGGAGGGGCTAGTTCTTTTGGAGCATATGTAAGTGCTTCGGCTGGTTCAACTGGAATTGCTAGTAATAGTACAGCCTCTGTAGGTAAAGGGAGTGGCGGACTTGTAGGCGCTATGTATTTTTCTTCTAATGAAATAGTATATAGCACAGCAGGGGGAGCTAATATGTTCGGTATTGGAGCATCAATAAGTTTTTTGGGTGCTAGCACGGCAGTTGGTTATGGAGCAGGGGGAATAAGATACCTTAATACGGTAAAGCTTGGTACTTCAGGATTAGTGATTGTTGAGTGGTAAAGGAGGATTTAGCAATGTACAAATACGCACAAATCTTACACGATAAAGTTCATTGGATTATGGAAGACGAAATGACGTTGGAAGAGCTATATAAACATAAATTCTGCAAAGATCATATTCATTTTATTGATATCACCGATATAGCACCTGCCCCGGAAGTCGGCTGGAGCTTTGATGGAGCAAATTTTACTGCTCCCATTGAACTAGTACCGACTGAAGAGGAGCTTTTGGCAGTTATTCGTTCCAAACGCAATGCCTTACTAGCTGCGTGTGATTGGACGCAAGCAACCGACTCGCCGCTATCGGCAGATGCTAAAACTGCTTATGCCCAATACCGGCAAGCGTTACGGGATATGCCTGCAACCTGTGATTCTGCAAATCCTGAATGGCCAGTAAAACCACAATTGTAATTCTGAGCAAAGAGCCAATAAGGCTCTATTTTTATTTACAGCATAAAGCTTGAGCCAGCGTCCTAAGTTACGCTGGCTCAAGCTCATTCTTTTCTAATGGAGGGATATTTTTGGGAGAAATAGCAGAAAGCGTATTCAAAGCAGCCAAAGGCGCTGCACATTCACTTGTCGATGTGGCATTGGCAAAAATATCTGTGGCAGGTTTGTTGGCCGTTATATTCAGCAGTCACGGTACTGCGCTGATGGCTTTTGTGGTACTGATCCTGATTGATTTAGCTACAAAGTGGCTGGCTCTATCTTACCGCTACTTGCTGGATCAGGGAGTATGCGAGGCACAGGCTGGGCTCTGGCAATGTACCCGGAGTATGGGGAATGCCTTTAATCATAAATACATCACGTCGGAGATGATGAAAACGAAGTTTGCCGGGAAAATCATTTTGTATATGATTTTAGTTGCCGCCGTCGTCCATGTGGACGTAATGGTAGGCGGTGAGGGGATTTTTCTGAAGGCAGCCTGGTATTACCTCGCTGCCACCGAGGCAGTCAGTATTATCGAAAATCTTCGCGACTCCGGGGTACAGAGCCTGGAGCCGCTGCTTGTCCTCATCCGGTCCAAGCTGGGAGGGTTGAAATAATGACACCAGAAGAATTTATCAGCTGGCTGGCACCGGCGGCGCAGGCAATCTGCAGCCGCTACCGGCTGTATGCCAGTGTTTGCATTGCCCAGGCGGCAATCGAAAGCGGCTGGGGCCGCTATACGATCGGTGAGTATAATATCTTTGGCAGGAAAGCGGTTGACGGTGACTTGTTTACCGAGGTAGTCACGGAAGAATATTACGGTGATGAACTGGTCACGATTGTCGATAAGTTTAAACTATATAACTCGCTGGAGGAAGCCATTGAGGACTGGTGTATCTTGCTGACGGAAGAGCCGGTGTATGTCAATAATGTAGACTATTCCTCACGGGAGGCTTTTGTCCAAACGATGGCGCCCATCTATGCGACTAATCCTCGGTATGCAAGAGATATCGGCATAACAATTGCTGCCAATGAATTAGAGCAGTATGATGATTAACTGGCGAGTGCTTAGCGGATTTATACTGGGCTGCGTAGCAGGGGCGAGCTTGATATATTGTTTTTTTCCTCGTATTGAGACCAAAGTAACCTATGAACAGCTGCCGCCGCTTGAGGTGAAGAGTGAAACGAAAAATCAAGCGGAATATTCCCTGGTAGAGCAGGAGCAGCCCGGTGAAGTAACCCGGATAGTCAACCGGGATAACAAGGTATATGTTGTTGTCAATAGCCAGGAATATGAGCTGAAAGGCCAAGGCGCATCGCAAGTCACGCTGGGAGAAAACGGTACTGTTCAGGTAACTCAGGAAGTACAGGCAAAAGTGGACCTTACGGAGCTGTTTAACCAGCGACTCAATGCAGAGCTGGAGAAAGAGCGTATGAAATGGGCTGTCGAGAAGGAGAAGCTTGATAAGCCAAATGAACTGGAGCTGGGCTGGTCCAATCATGGCACTGAAGTGCGGCTCAAGCAAAATTTCACCAATACACTTACAGGTTATATTGGTGGAACGACGAATGGCGAACATTACGGAGCTGGTTTCGGCATTCGTTTTAAATAAAAGCAGGGGTATGGGCGAACTTAATTCGCTCATACCCCGCTTTTTGCTTTTTCACAACAGCCTTAGTACCTTATCAGCCCTAATCCAGTGAATCCTGACGGTCTATTTTCCGCAACCCTTCGTTGTCGTCGGTCAGCATACATCCGGTATGCCTCCCTTCTCCGCCTTGGTTTGCAAAAAATAGCCTCGCCATTATCCTACTGTTTTAAAACTGACAAGGTACTAGAATAAATACCATCTTTTTATTAAAGAAGTGAGCCATATTTTCCATTTGCCGCATATAGTAGTAAGGTGCTGCAAGTAGGTGAGTCCGGTTGTTGGGGGACTGATTTGCATGATTATCACGCCTGACTGATCGCAGGTAATGATCAAACGGCAGTTAGCGGGTATAGTGCCTTGTGTGATATTAAACAATAGCTGGGGCCTATTTGTAGTGTCACAATATATTGCCTGTGCCGCTGAGTTCATTGACTAGCCCCCGATAATCTGTTATTATACATAATTATATTGAAATATTTACCAAATATGAATAAAATTTACAAATTAATTTTAAAATATATTTACAAATAATAATAATCAAGTTATAATAAATTCAACAACTTTACAAATAAATCCACAATATAGATACAAACCTGATTTTTGTCTTTAATAAATTAACATTGTTTTGAGGTGTTTCTGTTGAAAAATGTGCTTCAGTATCCAATCGTCTTAATTGCGGCAATTTTAACCATTTATAGCATTGGCCACTCTGTGTTTTCCTTGCTAAACTAAATACTGCTCAAAAGACAACAAAATCCCTTCGGCAATGCCTGAAGGGATTTTGTCTGTTCTCAGCGATGATCCTTGTTGCAATCACAGTCGTAATCGCAATCACAATCACAATCACAATCGTTTTCACAGCAATCATCTTCGTCGCAATCTTCGCAGTTGGGCGAGGTATCGGTGACTGTGCCGTAACAATGCTTATGACCATCATTGCGGCTGGTTTCACCACAGAAATAATGAGTGTGTTTTCCATCAGGTGTTTCCATAGCCGGACCTGTAGTATCCTCAACCAGATGCCAATGACAATCGTGGCTTTCTGGCGCGGAAGAGGTTCGAACCCGTATGCGGTGTACATGGGAATCCTTTGATTTCAAAGCTGGGCCGGTAGTTCCAACAATCGTATGCTGGTGTTTTTGTACAATATCCGTCATGGTGAGAAACATGTGGACATGACTATTTCGTTCCCGGTCGGGAGCGGGCTTGGCGTGTTTTTTTGGTGGCCGTAGTTCTTCGCTAATTTGAATCACCTCCTATCTCCATAGTATTCAATGCCGATCAAAATGTGTGAATAAGAGCAAAAGCACTGCTGGCAAAGGCAGTGCTTCTTGTCGTGTATGTTCTTGGGTATTGATTAATCGAAAGTAGTGTCGTTTTCCCCAAAACCGAGCAGTAGGATAATGATAATGATAACGATTATAATCCAACTGCTATTGTTTCCTCCGCAACCTCCAAATCTCATACCAATAACCTCCTTCATTATCTAACTACTGTATCGTATGTAGATGAAGGGGATTTTGGTGATTGTCCGGAGAATAATTTTAAGCTGGAAGCTGTCTTATGGTAAATTACGTTTATTTAGATATTTTTCTGCTGAAAACAGACCGGGCAGCAGGATAGAGATAATGAAATGTCGAAATAATGTACAGAGAAACTTATCTGTTTGCACAGCTAAAGGGAGGTAAACCAGGTGGACTTAGCACAACTGCTTGAGAAGAAGAAAAAAGCAAACGAAAATAATAACAAAAACTTCGCCAAAGCCGGCAAGGTCAAAACAAGTAATAATAAGATGCCTATGAGAAAGAGCGGCCGGGGCAAGTAAGTGAACTGAGGTTCAGAATAAATGTCAGATATATTGTTTGTATGCATGGCTTTACTTTACTTTTTGGTACGAGAGGGAACGGGAGAGTGGACTCAGCTTACTCTTGACGGACTAGTGATTCTTGTACTGGTAATGACTGTGGTCAGACACGTTAAAAAAAAGTAGTGAAGTTCCTATGAAAAGAGTTGCATGCAGCAACTCTTTTCTTTATTTGAATATATAGGCCATAAACCCACTCTTAAGGCAGTCTAGTTGACTGCAGAACTTATATTATCCATGACTGATAGCAGGTATGGTAAAAATAATATAACGTTAGAGGAGGCGATGTTATGCCACAGAAACGCAATAAGGTTGTCGCATTTATCAGCAAATACCTCATGCTGCTTTTAGGATCTATTCTAGCTGCTGTTGGCGTAGAAGAATTTTTGGTTCCCAATCAAATCATTGACGGTGGTATTGTAGGTATCTCTATTATGCTGAGTCATATAACGGGCTTATCGCTCAGTGCTTTTTTAATTATTTTAAACTTGCCATTTTTATATCTAGGTTATATGCAGATTGGCAAAAGCTTTACTATTGCGACCTTGTTTTCGGTCGTATCGTTAGCCTATTGGGTAGCAGTGCTGCATCCGGTGACCCAGATGACGAACGATCTGTTTTTGGCAGCTGTATTTGGTGGTATCACAATTGGGTTAGGCGTTGGTCTCATTATCCGGTACGGCGGATCCTTGGACGGAACGGAGATTGTGGCAATTATTCTTGATAAGAAAACAGGCTTTTCTGTCGGTGAAATTATCATGTTCTTTAATCTGTTTATTCTTGGCAGTGCAGGGCTGGTATTTAGCTGGGACAAATCCATGTACTCCCTTGTTGCGTATTTCATTGCCTTTAAGGTAATTGATATCACAATTGAAGGGCTTGATGAATCAAAGGGAGTCATGATTGTAACCGATAATCCCGACGAAATAGCGGATGCCTTAATGGCCCGTCTTGGACGGGGAGTCACTATTCTTCATGGTGAGGGCGGCTATTCGCGAGAGCCGAAAAAAGTATTATATTCGGTTATCACCCGTTTGGAAGTGGCCAAACTGAAAGCTATTATCTATGAAAAGGATGAGCATGCATTTGTGACGATCAATGAGGTGCATGATGTCCTTGGCGGCAGGGTAAAAAAGAGAGCAATTCACTAATATGGCTAGCAAAGATTGATATTTGTGTATAAGAATGCCGTAAGTTAACCACATTAGATTTAGTACATGGCGTGGGAGGTTCTTGAACGTTATGGATATTAAATCAGGTTTGGAAATCGTACGGCAGCATAAAGAGTTTAATGCAAAAATCAATGAGCTGGAACAAGCTATTAATAAGCTCAGTGGCTACGGTTATACGCAAGGAGTCTTAGAAGAGGAACTTCGTGTGCTGAAAGAGGGGCTGCAAACCCTGGAGGATACCCGCTTTCGCATGGTGGACAGGGTGATAATTGGGCCATCAATGCTAGGTGGAACACACAAATAAATGAATAATTGGTAAAAAACTCCAAGAGGATTATGCTTCATGGAGTTTCTTTTATTTCTACTGTGCGAAAGAGCAGTGCAGGAATTATCTCTGTAAGAGGAGAAGAATAAATAAGACAAAATATGCCGGATACGGTGTTAGTAATATAAGAATTAGTGCGAATCTCTAATTAGGCAGTAGCTGGTGTGGTACTGCTGCTGCCAGCAAGGTTGAAGCCCCGGTGTTTTACAATGCAGGCTTATAGATCGATAAGTGGAGTATTGCTGCATCAACATAAACCTTTGCTGACAGGAGAGCGGATGTATGCTAAAAAAGAAAACGACGATTGAAAAATTGTTAAAAAAACGTACCTTTGAGCTTGTGCGGAGTGAAGCCCGTTTTTTTAATATTATTGAGAACAATGCTGATGGGATCGTCGTAGTTGATGGTGCTGGAACAATACGATACTTAAACCCTGCAGCTGAGTCGATCATGGGGAAAATACGGGAAGATTTAATAGGCAATCCTTTTACCTATACTATTCACCAGGGTGGAGTAACGGAAGTCGATATTCTCCTTGCTAACGGACAGCTGAGAGTTGCCGAACTCAGAGTTACCAATTCAGCCTGGGAGGGAGAAGACGCGCATTTAATATCTATTCGCGATGTTACGGAGAAAAAGGTTCTGGGAGAGAGAGTACAGCAGCTGCTATACTATGACCTGCTGACAGGACTGCCTAACCAAACATTTTTTCTCAATCACCTTAGACTGGCCATAGTTCAGGCACGCCATAAATCGCAAATGGTGGCAGTACTGTATTTGCATTTGGACAGGCTGAAAAATATTAATGATACCTATGGTCATCATGTTGGTGATCAACTGCTGCATTCTGTGGCGGACCGCCTGAAGGAAAATCTTCGTTCCCAGGATATTCTAGCTAGGGTCGGCGGTAACGAATTTGCATTATTGTTGACAGATAATACTGAAGCTATGGTTGGGCAAATTGCCGAGCAGATTTTGGACAAGCTTCGTCAGCCCTGGATGGTGATGGATCACCAATTGTATATTAGCGGGACTATTGGCAGTGCGCTGTATCCTAATCACGGTGATGATGCGGAAAAACTACTGAAAAATGCGTATACTGCTATGCACCGGGCTGAAGAGAAGGGGACTCATTCCTATCAATTTTATGCTCCTGCGATGTATACGGATGCGCTATACCGATTGGAGACGGAAGCAAGCTTGCGTAAGGCGCTGGAAGAGAATGAGTTTGTGCTGCATTACCAGCCGCAAGTCAATATTTGTACAGGCAAAATAATCGGAGTAGAGGCTTTGCTCCGATGGAATCATCCCGAAAAAGGGTTGATTTATCCAAATGACTTTATTCCCATAGCTGAGGACACAGGACTCATCGTGCCCATTGGTGAATGGACTCTCTATACTGCCTGCCAGCAAAATAAAAAATGGCAGGACCAGGGACTGGCGCCCGTGACAATGGCTGTAAATTTAAGTGCCAGGCAGTTTCAGCAGCCCACGCTTGTGGAAAATATCAAAAGAATTTTAACAGAAACCGGGCTGGATGCAGCCTGGCTTGAATTAGAAATTACTGAGAGCATTGCGATGCAGAATGTGGAGTTTACTGTTAAAACGCTGCAGGAGCTTATCGAAATGGGCATCCGGTTTGCCCTTGATGACTTTGGTACAGGCTTTTGCTCTCTCGGATATTTAAAGTATTTTCCTGTTTCTAAGCTAAAAATTGACCGCTCTTTTACACGCGATATTACTTCTGATCCAGATGCGGCAGCTATTGTTACTACCATAGCCTTTCTGGCTCAAAATCTGAAGCTGAAAGTTGTGGCAGAAGGCGTAGAGCTTCAGGATCAGGCGTGCTTCTTGCAACAGCAGCAATGTATCGAGATGCAAGGCTATCTATTTGGCCGCCCCGTACCGGCGGATGACATCAAATGGCTGTAAAAAAGCGTCTTCCCAGTGTCTTGGCAAAGTTATGAAATAGAATTGTCAAGGCACTAGCCATTCAGGCCGGGAAGACGTACGCTTGTTTCCACATATTCGTGTCCGGTTTGTGTAAGGCTAACTCGGCCGCTTGTCCAATCCGTCAATTTGGTTTCTAAGATATTTTCCTGACCGGTTGGCGCTAGCGCAATCACCGTCACCTGGTCGGTAAAAAGCTTATCTACGATTTGAACTTGTTGATTGCGCAAATTATTCTCGACTGTGCCGAGCAGTGTATAGTCAAAGCATGCTGCTATGCGGGTATGCAGCTGACGTTCGACAATCCCGGCGGCAGCAAGGCCCGCAGTCGTGCTCTTGCCGTAGGCGCGGACCAACCCGCCTGCACCCAGCTTTATCCCGCCGAAATATCGGGTAATTACCACAACGGTAGTACTTAACGCCGATTTTTTTATTACTTCCAGAATTGGTCTTCCGGCAGTACCTGACGGCTCTCCGTCATCATCGGCTTTTTGCAGGCGATCGTGTTCTCCGGTGATATAAGCGGCGCAATTGTGAGTCGCATCCCAATGGTTCTTGCGAATTTTTTCAATGAAAGCAAGTGCAGCTTCTTCTGTTTCTACGCGGTCCACATACGCAATAAAGCGGGATTTGTTAATCTCCAGCTCTGCTTGGCCGTAGCCGCGGACAGTATGATAGTTAGTTACCATTTTATTGACACCTCAAATTTATGATACATTAACGGCAGTTCGAACACAATAGGAATAACAATATACGATAGGAGCGTGTTAGTATGGCTGAATGGAAATGGATGGTAAGCTTTGCCGTCAATGAAGATGGCTCCTTTGCGGATTACCACGTTGATCAAATAGATTTAACCCGGTATCGGCCAGAGACTGCCGAGAAATTACGGGCCCAGGAAGGCCGGGGCTTATTTACCAGTGCACAAGAAGCGGAAGAATGGGCTAAGGCCCAAACCGGTAGAAAATCCTGCGGATGCAGCTGCGGTAAGAATAAAGGGGGCTCGTGTGGCTGCCCTCATAAACAAGGCTAAAAAAGCTGTCCGTTTGTGCGGACAGCTTTTTTATTGCCGGAAAAAGGGGTCTGCTATTTGTCGACTACTTTAATTACACCGCGCAGCATACCCATCCAGCAGCTAAAGGGAATATCCCTATCTTGCGGTACAAAGTTAATCACCGTTTCGCCCCGTTTTAGCTTTTGTTCTATTTTCATTGATGGCACAATGATTTCGTTGTTACAGGAAGTGACTTGCTCGCCAGAGACTACCCATTTAACGGGAATACCCTTTTGCACATATAGCACGTTTGGTGTGTATCCCATACGGGTCGCTGCCATGCGCAAAATTTGTACCCCATCCTGTAATTCTGCTTTGGAATGGAGAGCAGCAGTGGAGCTTTTGGTGCTGGGTAGTGTACCGGGCGTGCCGGCGGCGAGCAAATTGACACCTGCCAGTGATAGACCGCGATTGGCCATAACAAGTCCCAAAGCGATGACAAGCACACCGCTGAAGCGTACAATTTGACTGGTATACGACTTATTGATAAAACCGGCAAAAAAACCGAAAAATAGCATTAAGGGAACAGTTCCAAGCGAAAAAGCCAGCATAGATATAGCGCCAGCGGCAAAACTGCCTGTTCCTAAGGCATAAAGCTGCATCGTCTGCAGCGGGCCACAGGGCATCAGACCATTAAGCAGGCCGATGACAAAGGGCCGCTTGGATTGAGGCAGCCGCTGCTTCCACGATTGAGGTAAGGAAAGAGAAAAGGGTGTCAGTCCGGCCATGCTAAGACCCATTAAGATCATCAACAAAGCCGCAGTCAGGGTAATGGCTGCTTTTGCGGCAAGCGTAAGTGCAAATACCGAACCGATAGCGCCGACCAGACCGCCAAGCAAGGTGTAGGCGGATAAGCGGCCAAAATTGTATAGAAGCGAGGGCTTTAAAGCGGAGAGCTTGTTAGTCGTGCAGTCCGCGATACTCTGAGAAACAAGAATTCCCCCGCACATCCCTACACAATGGAGGGATGTAAACAGACCAATTGTAAATAAAGCCGCAAAGGTCAATTGCTGCTGCAGCTCAGAACTGATGTCAAATGTGCCGCTGCTGCTGTTCAGTAAGAAAATAGCGGCTGCAATGATAAAGATACCAGCGAGTTTACCAATCCTGCCGCCTGCTGCACCTGTCCGGTAACCGGCGGCGTTGATTGCCTTTTCGAGTGCAACAAGGTCTATTAGCTGAGCGTTGTACGTTACATCTACCCAACCCCCGCTGAAGCTGGCGTTGGCCTCACTGACACCCGTTAAACGGCGCAGTTGTTTTTCCAGCCTTGATTCACAGGCTTTGCAGTGCATGTCTTGAACTGAAATTCGAGTTTTTTTGCTGGACACACGATCACCTCTTTTCATTACATTAGCATAAAGCACGCAGTGGTGAAAGAGAATATCGTACGAGTTTAGAAAGATTTAATATATTCCTTCCTGGTCTGAAACTGTTGACAAAAGTGAAGAGGAAGGATTACTATGATACTATACCCCAGTATAGAATGAAAGGCGGTTTTTTATGCTAAATGATAAAGAAAAACAAGAGTTAAAGCTGCGATTAAAAAAAATCAGCGGTCAAATAAATGGGATTGATAAAATGATTGATGATGGACGCTATTGCGTTGATATCTTGCAGCAGTTGACGGCGGCCAGAGCTGCGTTGAATCAGGTTTCTTTATTGATTCTGGAGAGTCACACCAAAAGCTGCGTGGTCACTGCTATAAAAGAAGATCGTGCAGAGGATGCTATTGGTGAGCTGATCGATGTTGTCCGTAAATTTTCTAAATAAGGTGGGGGGATTATGAGTAAGCAACAAACAACAACGCTAAAAGTGAGCGGTATGAGCTGCGTGGCTTGTGCAAATCGCATTGAAAAATCACTGGGTAAATTAGATGGTGTAGAAAATGCGGCGGTTAACTTTGCTGCAGAAAAAGTGACTGTTTCTTATGATCCGGCTAAAGTGGCAGCAAACGATATTGTTGAAAAAATAGATGCTCTGGGATTTTCGGCAATTATGGATAAAGCCGAATTTGCCATTACTGGCATGCATTGTGCAGCCTGCTCCGGCCGGATTGAACGGGTAGTTGGCAAACTGCCCGGTGTCTTACAGGCATCTGTCAATCTGGCTACAGAAAAAGCGGTTGTTACCTATAACGGCTCCGAAGTTACGCCAACAGAAATTAAAGCTGCTATTGAGAAAATTGGCTTTGGTGCGCACAATGCGGCGAGCAGGGAAGAAAAGGATCAAGAGCAAAAGACCCGTGAGCAGGATGTAAAAAGGCAGCGGTTTTGGCTGATTTTTTCGGCGCTCCTGTCGTTTCCTTTACTTGCGGCGATGGTTCTTCATTCCGCCAATATTACTGGCATGCTTAATCCTTATGTGGAACTGGCCTTAGCTACGCCTGTACAATTTGGTGCGGGCTGGCAGTTTTACCGGGGGGCCTTCCTGGCACTGAAAAATGGCAGCTCCAATATGGACGTATTAGTTGCCTTAGGTACTTCGGCGGCTTACTTCTATAGCGTTGCCAATTTAATTCGTGGTGTTCATGAATTGTATTTTGAAGCTTCGGCAATTCTGATCACATTAATCATCCTGGGGAAAATGCTGGAGGCAGTTGCCAAGGGGCGAACCTCAGAAGCAATTAAGAAGCTAATCGGACTGCAGCCGAAAACGGCCAGAGTCGTACGCGACCAGCAGGAAGTCGATATTCCGGTGGAAGAAGTTTTGGTGGGAGACATTATCGTAGTACGGCCTGGTGAAAAAATCCCGGTTGACGGCGTTATCACCGAAGGAACTTCCGCCGTTGATGAATCCATGCTGACAGGGGAAAGTCTGCCTGTGGATAAAAAAGCAGAGGATACCGTAATAGGTGCAACCATCAATAAGTTCGGCACTTTTAAATTTGCTGCGACGAAGGTAGGACGGGATACGGCATTGGCCCAGATTATCCGGGTAGTGGAGGCCGCGCAAGGCTCCAAGGCTCCCATTCAGCGCTTTGCAGATGTGGTCTCCAGCTATTTCGTACCAACTGTAGTCGCGATTGCCAGCATCACCTTTTTAGTCTGGTATTTTATCCTGGAACCGGGTAACTTCTCCCGTGCGCTCATTAACTTTACGGCAGTTATGGTGATTGCTTGCCCGTGTGCTCTGGGGCTTGCTACGCCAACCTCCATCATGGTGGGAACCGGCAAAGGTGCGGAAAACGGCATACTGATTAAAGGGGCCGAGCATCTTGAAAATGCACACAGGCTGACGGCAATTGTACTTGATAAAACAGGTACTATCACCAAAGGAGAGCCGGAAGTAACTGATATACTATCGATTAACGGTATGACAGAAGCTGAGATGCTGCAGCTTGCGGTTGCTGCAGAAAAAAACTCCGAGCATCCGCTGGGGCAGGCGGTGGTTAATTACGGCAAAAATACAGGAATAACCAGTGCTGAGCCGGAGCAATTTACGTCTATTCCCGGCCATGGTGTTCAGGCTGTCGTAAACGGCCGCCAACTGCTAATCGGTACCCGCAAGCTGATGAGTGACCATAACGTCGTATATCAAGAGCAAAGCGATGCGATTAGTGAACTGGAGGCACAGGGAAAAACAGTTATGCTGCTGGCAATTGATGCTCAACTGGCAGCGCTGCTGGCAGTTGCTGATACAGTGAAGGAAACCTCCGCTCAGGCGGTGACAAATCTGCAGCAGATGGGACTGGAAGTGTGGATGATCACCGGCGATAATGAGCGGACGGCAAACTTTATCGCCCGCCAGGTCGGTATTACGCATGTATTGTCTGAAGTACTGCCGGAGCACAAGGCAGATAAGGTGGCTGCTCTGAAAAAAGAAGGCAAGATTGTTGCAATGGTCGGCGACGGTATCAATGATGCTCCTGCGCTGGCTACTGCCGATGTAGGGTTTGCCATAGGAACGGGAACGGATATTGCGATAGAAGCAGCGGATATTACTTTGATGCGGGGAGATTTGAACGGTATTGTTTCGGCGATTCGCCTCAGCCGCAAAACCATGGCTAATATCAAACAAAATTTATTTTGGGCATTAATTTACAACACCTTAGGAATACCAATAGCTGCTGCTGGCTTTTTGTCACCCGTACTGGCCGGTGCAGCCATGGCCTTCAGCTCTGTGTCTGTAGTAACTAATGCGCTCAGACTGAAACGAATAAAAATTTAGGTACTATATATAAGACTAGCGCCATACACTTGAAAGGATATTTTCCTCAAGGGAGATGGCATAGTGAGACTAATTGCTCTTAGTATTATTTGGCTGTTATGTGTTAGCAATTCGGTGTTTGCCGGAGCGATTATGGATCAAATACCGACAAGTGAAAAGCTGATCGCTTTGACAATTGAAAATGCACAAAGTACGGATACGGTCGTCCAAGCCTTACGATTATTGCAAGAGCAAGGGGTTAGGGCGACTTTTTTTATTTCCGCAAAGACTGCTGGAGAAAATGAGACATTAGTGCGCACTCTGGTTTCGGCGGGAAATGACTTAGGCAATTATGGTGTAGAACCACAATATTGGGGGGATACCCCCAGTGACGCCATTAAGCAGCAGCTTGTGAATGCCGGTGACCGTATTGCAGGGATGGGTGGCAAGCCGCAGCTTATTAAACCGCCTTTTGGCTATTACGAGGACAATTTTCTCCAGGCTGTTACTGACTACCGGCCGGAAACAACGATTGTGCGGGGGATTGATACGGGAGACTGGATGCTCACAACACCGCAGGCCGTTCTTGAACGCGTGTTGAATCAAGCAGGTAATGGCAGCATAGTTAATATCAATATGCAGGCCAAGACCGCTGTTGCTGCTCTTCCTTCCATCATCAGTGACCTGAAAAATGCCGGTTATCGCTTTGTGACCATCAGCGAACTTCTGGAAAAGGGGAAAAAACAGGAGCAGCAAGCAAAGCAGCCTACAGAAAAAGTACAGACGCTGCCATATCGTGTGCTGTATTCCCGGCCTCTTTCCCAACCAGCAGTAGCGCTCACCTTTGATGATGGCGGAAATACTGCGCAAGTGAATGAACTGCTGGCGGTACTAAGAGCAAACGATGTGAAAAGCACGTTCTTTTTGTTAGGGAATTGGATAGAAGCTAATCCGCGGTTGGTAAAGCTCATCCTAGAAGATGGGCATGAAATTGCTAACCACTCTTACAGTCACCCCCAGTTTACTCGCCTATCCAAAAGTGAAACAGAAAATGAAATACAAGCCTGTGAGACTGCTTTAACGCAAAGTGCCGGACAGACGATGAAACGCTACTTTCGACCTCCCTATGGTGATTTTAACAATATGACAAGTACTGTTTTACAGGATAAGGGTTATCAGGCAATGGTAATTTGGAGTGTAGACAGCCGTGACTGGACAGGGGCAAGCAGCGCCCAAATGCAGGAGAACATAATGCGGAATGTAACGAATGGCTCTATTGTGCTGTTTCATCTGCATGGGGCCAATACGGTAGCTGCGCTGGGGCAATTAATTCCTAAATTACGCGAACAAGGCTATCAGTGTGTCACTATTAGTGAAATGTTGAAAAAAACATAAAAATCTAGTTGACATAGTAGATGTATGGTTATATAATAAATGAGTACCGAGCACGTAAACATCATAAATGGCTCCGTAGCTCAGCTGGATAGAGCGTTTGACTACGAATCAAAAGGTCGCAGGTTCGAATCCTGCCGGGGTCACCATACGTCAAGAAAAGCTTTACGATATTATCGTAAAGCTCTTTTTTGTTTTTATAGCGATTTGACAGTAAAGTGATAAATTGTTTTTGTGTACATTTTTAGTGAAGTGGTGTCTCATATGCAAATAGTTTTCGGCGGAAGACGTTCTTCAGACCAGTGAGAAGAGAAATTGGCAATAATTTGCAGAGGGTTGTCAAAGAATACTTTGCAATATATAATGCTAGTAAGAAAATGGGGGAATGCAATTCTGCCGCTGGTATAATCGGGAGCGGCCCGGATTATACCGGATGGTGGGTGGCTTATCGTCGTGATTAGGGACCGACCATTTTGGACTGGGGAAAAGGCAGGTGTGGTGTGTGATGAACCGGTATGATGATACGGCTAGTAATGACAGCGGCACAAAGACAGACTGGACGGATGAACAGCGCCGCCAGGATGCGTATTTCCGGATGATGACAGAGCTGTTGGACCATGCAATCTGGCGGATTGATCTGGAGACGATGACCGTACTTGATGTCAGTTCGTCCGTTAAGCGGCTGCGGGGCTATGAACCAGAGGATTTGATCGGCCGACCGATGAAAGAGATGCTGACGCCGGCGTCGTATCGCCGGATTGTTGAAAAACTGCCGAAATGGCTGGACAAGGTTCCCACTGCAGCTACCGGGGACGTTATTATGCTGGAGGTTGTTGAACAGCCGCACCAGGATGGAACGACTGTGTGGACAGAAATGGCCCTTTGTTTTTTCCGCCGATCCGACGGCGGAATCGAAGAGATTGGCATCAGCCGCAGCCTCGGCCAGCAGAAAAATCTTACGGAAATGTTTCGCCAACTGGCCGACAGCGAACGGTTTCTGCAGGTGATCTGGGACGTTGCACCCTGCATGCTGAGCTGCGTGGACTGTGAGGGCCGGTTTTTGCTGATTAACCAGCATTTTGCCGATAACCGCGGCATAGACCGGGCCAGTGCGTCGGGACGCTATTTTCACGAAGTAATGCCGAATGGTTTGGAGAAAAAGCATGAGCAGCTGTTTGCTGAGTGCCTGACCGGAAAAACGGTGGAGTTTATGGACCAGTACCGGCCGGCAGGTGCGTCTGGCGACCGCTGGAGCTACGGCCAGTACCGGCCGGTTTTGTCAGTGGATGGCCAGGTAGAAAAGGTGGTTGTAGCGGTCATGGATGTGACCGGACAGCAAGAGATGAAGCGGCAGCTGCTGGAGGCGGAAAAAATTGGTGGTATGGGCAGCTGGTATCTCAACTTGGTGGACGGAAGGTTCCGCTGCTCGGATGGGCTGCTGGCGCTGTACGGCACGAACCGGAAGGAACTGGAGACAGAGGGCAGGCAGGTTTTTTGGTCGCGGCTTGAACCGGAGAGCATGGCCGGGCTTGAGCGCTGGGAAGACCTTGCCTGGCTGGCCGGGCAGGAAGAAACGCTAGGGCTAAAAGTGCCGCTGACGCTGCCTGATGGGACAAGGCGGCTGGTATGGGTGAGTGGCGAGGTGCGGACCGATGCCAACGGACAGCCGTTTGAACTTTATGGTATGGTTATCGATATTACCCGGCAGCAGGCGATGGAAGATGCCAAACGGGAGGCAGAGCTCAGGCTGCGCGAATTTTCCCGGGCCATGCCGGGTGCCGGTATGATTGTGGACGCCATGGGAACGGTAGTAGAGGTATTTGATGACAATCAACTGCTCGATGCGGACACGGCGACAGCCTGGCCGGGAAAGAATCTCGCCGGGCTGCTGCCAGACGAACCGGCGCAACGGCTTTTGCAGGCCATTGGCTATGTGACCGGGCAGGGCATGCTGCGGTTTGAAGAATTTACGCTGGAGCTTGCCCGGGGACGGCGGATGTTTGATGTGCGGATTGCGCCCCTGAGCTACCGGCGGGAGGGGAAGGCGACCGCTGCCTGCTATTGGACGGACAATACCAATCAAAACCATACAAAAAAACTGCTGGAATTAACCTATGAGAAACGGCGGCAGCGGGATCTTTTAAATGATCTGGCTGAGGGAAAGGTCACGCCGTCGCAGGAAATTCTCGATCAGGCGTGGAAGGTCAAGCTCAATCTGACACAGGATTTTTCCTGCTATCTGCTGTCTCTGGAAACCTGGGCGGGTCAGCCGATTAGCAATTGGCAGGAAAGGCGGGAAGAATTGCAGACGGTGATTGATGCGCTGATAGAGGGATTGGCCGCAGAGCCGGGCGTTATTGTCTGGGAGAGCAAGGAGGGAATAGCCATTCTGGCTCCGATAGGAGTGGGCAGCAGGACGGATCAGGCCCGGGAGGTGGAACAGGCCGGACACTGGCAGGAAATTGTACGCCAGTATGCACCGGAGGCCGGAGGCAGCATCGGGATTGCCGAGTTCCACTCTGGTATGTTCTGGCAGTTTGCCAAAGTGTACGGCCAGGCCCGCATTGCGGTAGAATTGGGCCGTAAGCTGGCACTAAAACAAGTGGTGCATCATTATCTGGATATCGGGGTTTTTCAGTTTTTCCCAGCGATACTGGATAAAAGCCATGTGCTGGATTTTGTCAAACGGACCCTTGGCAGGCTGGAGGAGTATGACCGGAATCAGGGAACAGAGCTGGTTGGCACGCTGGAGAAAATCCTACAGACGGATAATTTAAAGCTGGTAGCCAAGCAGCTTTACGTGCACCGTCAGACTATTCTGTTCCGTAAGCAGCGGATTGAGGCGGTGCTGGGCGTTTCCCTCGACAATTTTGAGACCAGGCTGGCACTGGGAATGGCGCTTAAATTCCGCCAGGTATACGGTGAAGAGGCCTAAATAAAGTATTTGGCAGATAAAAACAGAAGGCAGCGGCGATTGGGCCGCTGCCTTCTGTTTTTATCTGTTGTGCAGAATCCATCTGCTGATACAATCCTAAGCCTGCCGGTTTATATCAGCAGTTCAATTGAAAATGAGTATTTGTTGCTATATAGTAAATATATCTCGCATTCCCATGGACGGCTGCATTCCTGACTATACAAAAAATGAAAGAAGGCTGTCAGGTTTAATTGGCAGCTGTAATAGAAAGAAAAGGTGAGTGATTTAATGAGATTCTATAAATTTTGCTGGGATTTGCTTGGTATAGAGGATGGCAGGCCCAATCTGGGAACTAAGGTTGAGTTGGAGATGTACAGGTTAATGCACTTTACCCTGCGGGATGTGCTGGAGGGTAAATATGGCAGAGAGGCAGCGGACGAGGCCTTTTTTGAGGCCGGGAAATTGGCTGGGACTGAGTTTTACGCCCGGTATATTGATCCGGTTGCCAGCTTGGATGAGTTTATTAACAAGACGCAGAAGGTATTAAAAGAGAAAAACATCGGCATCCTGAAACTAGAAGAGGACCTGCTGGAACAAGGCAGGGTGCTGCTGACCATCGACGAAGACCTGGATTGCTCCGGCCTGCCAGAAACGGATTATGAAACCTGCATCTATGATGAAGGTTTCATTTCGGCGTTGTTTGAACAATTTACCCGGAAAAAATGGCGAGCCAGAGAGATTGACTGCTGGTGCACCGGAGCCAGGACGTGCCGGTTCTTGATTAAGGAAACAGAATGATTCAGCCTATCGCCGAAAACCGGGAAAAGGCGGTTGATAAGGAATTAATTCAGCTACTGCTAATGCTGATTGTTAGTCCGCGCTTACCGACAGATTTAAGAATCAGACAGCAGTTAGCCGATGATCCGGATTTTCAAGAGTTATATTCGTGTATTTTGGCTTTACGGGAGCTAAGTTTTGCCCTGCATAGCGGGGATTTACAACGCTTTGTCGACGGCAAAGGCTTTATTCTGGGCAACTTGAAAGCGCTGCAGTCAAATTTACGGCATTTAACCTGGCAAACCAAAAGAGTTGCTAAAGGTGATTTCTCTCAGAAGGTGGATTTCCTTGGTGAGTTTTCCCAAGCTTTTAATGAGATGACAAGCAATTTGAAAAATATGAATATGCAATTACATAAACTAGCCAGATTGGATGGTCTGACACAGCTTTCTAACCGGATGGCCCTTGAGCAGTTTCTTGGCGAAGCCTTTGATAAGGCTAGGGCGCAGGCCAATCATCTCAGTATTTTGATGATTGATATTGATCATTTTAAAAAGGTGAACGATCTTTATGGCCATCATGCAGGGGATCAGGTCCTGATCCAGATCAGTAAAGTGTTAAAAAAGCAGTTTCGAGCCACAGATATGTTGGCCCGCTATGGTGGTGAAGAGTTTATGGCTGTACAGCCGGAAACCCGAATTGACCAGGCTATAAAAATTGGCAACCGTGTTTTGGAAGCTGTTAGGAACACTAATGTCCAGCTTGATGCCAAACAGCGATTAACAGTTACGCTCAGCGTGGGCATTAGCTCTATAGCCCCGGCGGACCGGAGCTTTGAAGATATTGTCAAACGAAGCGATGCCGCTTTATATGAAGCTAAAAACAGCGGCAGGAACCGGTTATGCGTATGTTCGTATAGCCAAGACAACTGCATGGACGGTATCTCTTGATCATTACTTCTGCAATAGGCTGTAAAATAACCAGGCAGGCGTTCGGTAATTCAATAAGCGAAATCTTTACATTATTTTTACAGGAATGAGCTATTTCTTAATAACTTCTTTACAGCATTTAAGGGTAAAATAGTAGCGTTATTTAAAAATTGTTGATTAATTACCCTGTATGCTTTTTTTTTGCTGCGAATTTATTTATTGGAAGAAGTAGGGGCAGGTAATTTAAAAATCGTGACAATAGCAGGAGGTAATCACGCTGTTTCGTTCTATTAAAAAGATGTTGATTGGGCGGCCCTTGCATAACAGGGAAGCCCTGGGGGAGAGATTACCCAAGTGGAAGGCATTGGCTATATTTTCTTCCGATGCCTTATCTTCAGTTGGCTACGGCCCGGAGCAAATTGCACTGGTATTGGCTATTTCAGGGTTTGTTGCCTATGGCTATTATCCCTATGCTTTTTTAACTGTACTTATTTTACTGGCTATTGTTACGGCCTCTTATACCCAGGTTACCAGAGCCAATCCTGGCGGAGGCGGCTCCTACTCGGTAGCAAAAAAGAATCTGGGGGAACATCCATCCCTTGTGGCAGGAGCCTCACTATTTGCCGATTATGTGCTGACGGTGGCCGTAAGCATATGCGCAGGCACACAGGCTCTGGTATCAGCATTTCCGGCACTGCAGGGGCAGGAAGTCAACATCGATCTTGTGGTCTTATTCGGCATTCTTACGTTAATTAATCTTCGCGGGATTCGGGAGTCTGCCCATGTCTTTGTATTCCCGACATATTTGTTTGTTCTGGGAATGCTGGGCTTGATCATCAGTGGGATTTATCAGGCACTCACTGGTCCGGGGCCTCTTTTTCCACCGGCGGCGTTAGCCCGCCAGGAGCTGGATTGGATGATGCTGGCGTTGGTACTGCGCGCTTTTGCCAATGGCTGTAGCTCAATGACCGGTTTGGAGGCTATCTCGAATGGGGTGCCCATGTTTAAAAGACCAGAGCATGAAAATGCCATTAAGACAACCTACTGGATGTCTGGTTTGCTGGCCATTATGCTGACTGGTATTTCCTTTTTGCTGCTTCACTATCATGTGATGCCCATCCCTCATGTGACCATGCTGTCGCAGATTGCCGAACAAACAGTAGGCAGAGGCTGGTTTTACTATTACATTCAAATGGTGACTATGTTGATCCTGTTCCTGGCGGCCAATACCGCCTATAATGGCTTGCCGCCCCTATTGTCTCTTCTGGCGCAGGATGGCTACATGCCTCGCTATCTGGGCATGCGCGGTGAACGGCTCAGTTTTTCCAATGGTATTGTGCTGCTGAGTCTGGTAGCAGGTTTGCTTATTGTCGGCTTTGACGGGGACGTGGAACATCTTATTTCACTCTATGCTATTGGTGTGTTTCTTTCATTTACTATTGCCCAATCTGGAATGGTCGTTCACTGGTGGCGGGAGCGCGGCCGGAACTGGGGCAGGCGGGCCTTGATTAATGGGTTTGGGGCGATCATAACAGGGATTGTCGTGGTTGTGATCGCAGTGAGTAAATTCTTTGCAGGTGCCTGGATCGTATTAATCTTTATTCCGGTCATGATGTTTATTTTTAAAAAAATAAAGAGACATTATTTAGATATGGCGGAACAGCTGCATTTGCCGCTCGAAGAAGGGCCGTATCAGGCAAAGCCGCTGGGAACACATTATGTTATTGTGCCGGTAGCCAGCCCTACCCGGGTAGTTGCGGAAACCATGCGGTATGCCAAAAAGATTGGGGATGAGGTTATCGCGCTGCATATTGCAACAGATAAGGAGGCAATCCCGGCGGTGGAAGAAAAGTGGCGCCAGTGGAATCCAGAGGTTAATCTGGTGACGGTTTATTCGCCTTATCGCTTGGTGATCCAGCCGCTATTGCAATATGTGGAAAAACTGACCCGCCGCAAACAGCCGGAGGATTATATAACGGTAGTCATTCCTGAGTTCGAGACACGGAAATGGTGGCATCGTTTGCTGCATAATCAGACTGGACTGGTTTTAAGGACACTGCTGATTTTTAATAAAAATGTAGTTGTTGCTACTCTGCCCTTTCACTTGCAGAAATAGCTGGTATAGAGTACCGTGTCCACTAGGGCACGGTACTTTGGCTTCGCGCAAAAGTCTTTGTACCGAGTCATTGTTTGAGCTATATTTTGTTGAAAACATGTAGGTGAAATGGTATTCAAATAGAAACAATAGCTATAGGTGAAATAAGCGCGGCTGGACATTGCATTTTCTATTGTGGCCCCATGGCCTCATACACAAATAGGATTAAGCGTTTGCTTAATAAGGAGTTGGTAGAGCACATGAAAAAAGAGGAGGAACGCCGGCCTGATCCTGAAGAATTACTGCAACAAATTCATAAAGAGCATCAGGGGAAATTAACGATTTTTTTGGGAGCGGCTGCCGGGGTTGGTAAAACGTATACCATGCTGGAAGCCGCCCATGACCGGCTGGCAGAAGGTGTGCGGGTGGCAATTGGCTGGGTGGAAACACATGGTCGGGCTGAGACGGAGAAATTAGTGATAGGCTTACCACGCATTGCTCCTGCCGTTTTAGAATACCGGGGCAAGAAGCTGACGGAGATGGGGATTGATGCGATTCTGGAGCAAAAGCCGGAACTGGTATTGGTAGATGAACTAGCGCATACCAACGTCAAGGGCTCCCGTCACGTCCGGCGCTTTCAGGATGTAGAGGAGCTATTGAACGCCGGAATTGATGTTTATACAACGCTGAATATACAACATATCGAAAGCCTCAACGATGTGGTTGCCCAGATAACCGGTGTTATTGTCCGGGAAACAGTACCAGACTCATTTGTGGAGCAGGCTGACAATATCCAGTTGATTGATATACCGCCCGAAGATCTGATTAAGCGGTTAAAGGACGGCAAGGTCTATATTGCCGGTCAGGCGCAGCAGGCATTAAAAAGTTTTTTCCGCCCTGGCAATATCAATGCCTTGCGGGAGCTTGCCCTGCGCTTCACTGCCTCCCGCGTCGATCAGGATATGGCAGAATACATGAGGCAAAACCATATTGACGGGCCTTGGCCGGCAGCAGGACGGGTAATGGTTTGTGTCAGTGCCAGCCCATTTTCGGCCCAGCTTATCCGGGCCGCTCAGCGTCTGGCAAAAGGATTACGGGCTGATTTTCTGGCTGTCTATGTCGACACTCTATCCCGCCGCTTTCCCCTGGGGGAAAAAGAACGGGACCGGGTGTGGCATAATTTGCACCTGGCAGAAGAACTGGGGGGCAAAATTGTTACGGTGGCTGGCAACGACATTGTTGAGGAAATGATGAACGTTGCCCGTAACGAAAATGTAACGGCTGTTGTGATTGGCAAACCGCGCCATAGCCGTCTGCGGGAATTTTGGCAGGGGTCACTGGTGAATAAGCTGCTCCGGCAAAGTGAGGGCATTAACGTGTATGTCATTCAAAGCAAAGCAGAGGCTGAGACGCATTCTGCTATCAGCACAGCCCGGAATGACGTGCCGCCCATTGCCTGGCTGCCGATTGCCGGAGGGCTGGTGATGACGTCAGCGGTTACGGCTATTAGCTGGGTGGGCAGGGAACAATTAGAGCAGGTCAATATTGCCCTGTTGTATTTATTGCCGATTTTGTTCACCGCTGTCCGCTGGGGCCGTTGGCCGTCCTATATGACAGCACTGGCCAGTGTCCTGGCGTTTGACTTTTTATTCACCCCGCCCCTGTTAACCTTTAGTGTGAGTGATGTTCGGTATTTATGGAGTTTCATTATTTTCCTGGTCATTTCTTTTGTAGTTGGCGGTCGGACGGAAATGCTAAAAAAAGAAGTGCGTCTGACAAGGCAGCGGGAAACAAGTGTCCGTACCTTATATGATTTTAGCAGCCAGATTGCGGCGATTATTGATGTAAACCAGATTGCCTGGACCTTTGCCAGGCACACAGGTGCAGCGCTTGGACGAAATACGGTATTGCTCTTGCCGGAAGAACAGGGAGGTTTGAAGGTAGAAGCACGATATGAGGCTAGTATACCGGAGGGCAGAGGAGGCCAATCGGAGTTGCCTGCCGCAGAACATGCCGTGGCGAACTGGGTCTGGATCAATGGCCAGGTTGCAGGGCGATCTACGGAAACACTGCCTGGTGCTGACTTTTTATTCGTGCCGCTGACTGTTGACAGACGGACGGTAGGGGTATTTGGCATCGAATTGGGGCAGCAGAAAATGACCCAGGAAGAGCGGCAGCTTATTTATGCCTGGGCAGGTCTGGCCGCTATTGCCGTGGAACGGGGCAAGCTGACGGAGGCTGCCCGCCAGGCGGCATTATTAAAAGAGTCTGATCAGTTGCGCACGGCATTGTTTAATTCGGTTTCTCATGAACTAAGGACGCCTCTGGCTGAAATCAGTGCGGCTATTGCCACCTTGCTGGATAGCTCGACGCAATATAGTGCTGAAATCCGGCAGGAGCTGCTGGAAACGGTGAAAAATAGTGCTACCCGTATGGAGCGCGTAGTGGCAAATTTACTGGATGCTGCTCGCCTGGAAAGTGGCATGCTGCAGTTGAAAATAGACTGGTGTGATGTAGAAGATATTGTGGGCACGGCAATTCGCCGCATGGGTGAAACAACGCGCAATCATATTCTCAAGACCCGGGTGGCACCTGATTTACCGCTGCTGAGAGCCGATTGCGTCTTATTGGAGCATGTTGTAGTGAATTTACTGGATAACGCCAGCAAATACTCGCCGCCTGGCACAGAACTCACCATTGCCGCAGAGCAAAACGGGCCGGAAATCTTCATTTCCGTGGAAGACCGTGGCTGTGGCATTCCTCTACAGGATTTAGCTAGAATCTTTGATAAATTTTACCGGGCGCCGCAGCAGGCTGTACAGGCTGCCGGCACAGGATTGGGCTTATCCATTTGCAAAAGCATCATAGAAGCTCATCAGGGACGAATTTGGGCTAAAAATAACCCGGGTAGAGGTGCAATTTTTGTTTTTGCTGTACCTGTTCCTGCTAATGGCAGTCGGAGTGCGATTAAGGAGAGTGAGTGGGATGACGGAAAAGGGACTCCGGATTTTGGTGGTTGATGATGAGCCGCAAATGCGAAAGTTACTCCATGTTTCTCTAATGGCCCATGGTTATCAATTATGCGAGGCGGCAAATGGACTGGAAGGCATTCAGCAGGCGGCGGCCTTCAAACCTGATCTTGTTATTGTAGATCTGGGATTGCCGGATATGGACGGCAAACAGGTTATTCAGCAGATTCGCGAGTGGTCTGCGGTGCCCATGATTATTTTGACTGCCCGTGAGCAGGAAGAGGAAAAAATTGCCGCACTGGACGCCGGTGCCGATGACTATATTACTAAGCCATTCGGGATAGGCGAGCTCATGGCCCGCATACGGGTCTGCCTGCGCCGGATGGGAAGCAGTGACAACGAACCGATCCTGCGCTGCGGTGGTTTAGTGGTTGATCTGCTGCAGCGGCGGGTCACTGTGGATGAACGGGAGATCAAACTGACGCCAACGGAGTATGAACTGATCAAATTTATGATGCTCCATGCTGGACGGGTGCTGACGCATAAGCAATTGTTAAAGGCGGGGTGGGGTAATGCTTGCGGGGAGGATACCCACTATATTCGCATCTACATTGGCCAGCTGCGGCGCAAGATTGAGCAGGACCCGGCTCAGCCACGTTATATTGTCACCGAATCGGGTATTGGCTACCGGCTGATGGGGCGTTAGACGTGTCTTAGAAAAAGAAAACAGACTGCTTATGACAAGCAGTCTGTTTCTTTTTTGCCGTAAAGGGCAGCAGGAGTGGATCTTTACCTATTCTTTACGTCTTAAGGCCATCTTTTATCAGCATCTTTATCTCTACCGGAGGTACAATGAATTTGAAGTTCAAGGGGTATAGGAGGGAAACTATGGCTGACTTATGGTTGGCAGGAATCGTGGCTGTCTTGTTACTGGTGTACTTACTTTACGCTTTATGGAAACCGGAGGAATTTTAAACATGATGACAGATGTGATAATGTTTGGGCTGTTTCTCATTGTGGTATTACTGTTGGCCTGGCCTTTGAGCAAATATATGGCTAACGTGTTTACGATGGAAAGGACATTCCTTGATCCGGTGTTTCAGCCGCTGGAACGGCTGCTCTATCGATTGGCAGGGATCAATCCGGAACAGGAGATGAACTGGCGGCAGTATGCCGGAGCATTGCTCATGTTTAACGTGTTGGGTGCAGCTGCCGTTTTTTTCATTCAAATTCTGCAAGGTGCGCTAATTTGGAATCCAGCCAATCTCAGCGGTGTGTCACCCTGGCATTTGGCATTTAACACAGCGGTCAGCTTTATGACCAACACAAATTGGCAGTCCTACGGCGGAGAATCGACCATGAGCTATTTCACCCAAATGACGGCACTAACTGTGCAGAACTTTGTTTCAGCAGCCGTGGGGTTAGCAGTAGCGGTGGCTTTGATCCGGGGATTAACCCGTAAGTCGGTTTCGACCATCGGCAACTTCTGGGTCGATCTGGTACGGGGCACAATTCGCGTGTTGTTACCTTTGGCGATTGTGTTTACTTTACTGCTGGTGCAGCAAGGGGCTATACAGAATTTGTCCGCTTACCTGAAGGTACAAACGCTGGATGGCGCGGAACAAACCCTGGCAATGGGGCCGGTGGCTTCCCAGGAAGCCATCAAAATCTTAGGAACGAATGGCGGCGGTTTCTTTAATGCCAATTCCGCTCATCCCTTTGAAAACCCTACACCGTTAACTAACTTTCTGCAAGCGCTAAGCATTTTTCTCATTCCCACGGCGCTCGTGCTGGCTTTCGGACGGATGGCCCGGGACCGGCGGCAGGGATACGCTGTATTGGCGACAATGTTGTTGTTGTTTGCTCTGATGCTGACGGGGACTTATCTCAGTGAGCTGCATGGAAATCCGAACTTGGCCGGTTGGGGTGTAAACGGTCCCACTGCGATGGAAGGTAAGGAAGTCCGGTTTGGCATCGCCGGTTCGACCTTGTTCGCTGCGGTCACCACAGCAGCTTCCTGCGGTGCGGTGAATGCCATGCATGACAGCTTTACACCGCTGGGCGGCCTCTTCCCCTTATTGCAAATGCAGCTGGGAGAAGTCATTATCGGCGGGGTGGGTGCCGGGTTTTACGGGATGATGCTGTTTGTTATTTTGACAGTGTTTATTGTAGGGCTGATGGTGGGCAGAACGCCGGAATATCTCGGGAAAAAAATTGAGGCCAGGGAGACTAAAATGGCTACACTGGGAATCTTATTCCCCTCGGTTACCATCCTGACCAGCAGTGCCATTGCCGCAGTCACGGAACCCGGCACATCTTCCATTTTCAATTCCGGACCGCATGGCCTGAGTGAGATCATGTATGCGTTTGCTTCTGCCGCAGGGAATAACGGCAGTGCTTTTGGCGGCTTAAGTGCGAACACTCCCTTTTATAATGGAATGCTGGCAGTGGGAATGCTGGTTGGCCGTTTCGGTGTTATTCTGCCCATTCTGGCAATTGCCGGCAGTATGGCTCAGAAGAAGGTTTCCCCTCCCGGTCCCGGCACATTTTCGACAACCAGTGGACTGTTTGTTATGCTCTTAGCTGGTATTGTCCTGATCATCGGTGCCTTAACCTTTTTACCGGTGCTGACGCTGGGACCGATCGTTGAACAGCTGCTGATGCTGCAAGGGATTACGTTTTAAAAGGAGCGAATGGGAATGAATACGACTCGAGGCAGTTTTAATAAGGAAATCATCGGAACTGCAGTGCGCGATGCTTTCCGCAAGTTAAGCCCGCGCACCCAAATGAGGAACCCGGTCATGCTGATCGTGTATATCGGGGCGATGATCACCACCTGGTTTACGATACGTGATTTTATGCAGGGAGACGGTCAGTCAACCTTCTTTACCCTGCAAATCACACTGTGGTTATGGTTTACGGTTTTGTTTGCTAATTTCGCCGAAGCGGTTGCCGAAGGACGGGGAAAGGCACAGGCTAATGCCTTACGCAGCAGCCGCAGCCAGACAAAGGCCAAGAAGTTGAACGGCAGCGAGACGATCCTGGTAGATGCGGTTGAACTGTGCAAGGATGATGTAGTGCTGGTGGAAGCCGGGGATTTTATTCCCGGTGACGGCGAGATTATCGAAGGGATGGCATCGGTCGATGAAAGTGCCGTAACGGGAGAATCAGCGCCGGTCATCCGCGAATCAGGCGGCGATAAATCTTCAGTCACTGGCGGTACGCGGGTGCTGTCCGACTGGATTAAAATCAAAATTACAGCCAACCCCGGCGAAACCTTTCTTGATAGGATGATTTCCCTGGTAGAAGGGGCGAAGCGGCAAAAAACGCCTAACGAGATTGCCCTGACAATTTTGCTGATTGGCTTAACTATTATCTTCCTGTTTGCCGTCGCTACATTGGCACCCTTTGGCATATATTCCGGGATCAATATACCGGTGGCAGTCTTAATTGCCCTGCTGGTCTGCTTAATTCCCACAACCATTGGCGGGTTGCTTTCAGCCATTGGCATTGCCGGTATGGACCGGCTGCTAAAACGGAACGTGCTGGCCATGTCCGGCCGGGCTGTAGAGGCTGCAGGAGATGTGGATGCGCTGCTGCTGGATAAAACCGGCACCATTACGCTGGGTAACCGGATGGCGACTGAGTTTATCCCGGCTCCCGGCATTAGTCCGGAACAACTGGCCGATGCGGCGCAGCTGGCTTCGTTGGCCGATGAGACACCGGAAGGCCGTAGCATCGTTATCCTGGCTAAAGAGAAGTACAATCTGCGGGAACGGAACTTAACGGTCATGGAAGCCGAATTTGTTCCCTTCACGGCGCAGACCCGGATGAGCGGTGTAAACGTAACCGGCCGGGAAATCCGCAAAGGTGCGGTGGATGCCATCAAAAAATATACGCAAGTTCAGGATGGAGCATTCCCTGAAGCGGTTGAAAAAGCTTGTGAGACCATTGCCAAGAGCGGCGGGACGCCTCTTGTTGTGGCGGAAGGCGCACACGTGCTTGGTGCCATTCACCTGAAAGATATCGTGAAAGGCGGTATTAAGGAGCGATTCCGCGATCTCAGGCAGATGGGGATCAAAACCATCATGATTACCGGTGATAACCCCTTGACGGCTGCAGCCATTGCCGCCGAGGCCGGAGTGGATGATTTCCTGGCCGAAGCAACGCCGGAAGACAAATTACGGCTCATTCGCCAGTATCAGGAAAAGGGGATGCTGGTTGCCATGACCGGTGATGGCACCAATGACGCACCGGCATTGGCACAGGCGGATGTGGGAGTAGCCATGAACAGCGGCACTCAGGCCGCCAAAGAAGCTGGTAATATGGTTGACCTTGACAGTAATCCCACCAAGCTGATTGAAGTGGTGGAAATCGGCAAGCAGCTTTTAATTACCCGCGGCTCTCTGACTACCTTCAGCGTGGCTAATGATATCGCCAAATATTTTGCGATCATTCCCGCTATGTTTACAGGAGCATTTCCGGTACTAAGCGTCTTCAATGTCATGGCTCTGTCTACTCCGGAAAGTGCGATCTTAAGTGCTGTTATCTTTAACGCCTTAGTTATCATCGCCTTGATCCCACTGGCCCTGCGGGGAGTACAATACCGGCCGGTAGGCGCCGAAGTGCTGCTCAGACGGAACCTGCTGATTTACGGTCTGGGAGGAATCTTGGCTCCCTTTATTGGGATTAAGCTGATTGACTTGATTATTGCAGCACTTGGACTGGTCTAGCAGGATGGCAAGGTTTAGAGAATGGGTTCAGAATAACAGGAAAGGGTGTTGAACAAGATGTTTCGACAAATTATCAGTGCGGCTGTACTATTTGTAGCGCTAACCATGGTAACCGGTTTTGTTTATCCCCTGGTGATGACTGGCGTATCACAGGTAGTATTTCCCGATCGCGCTAACGGGTCAATAATCATTCGTGACGGAGTACCAATTGGCTCTGGATTAATTGGTCAGAATTTCACCAGCCCCGGCTATTTCCACAGCCGTCCATCGGCGGCAGGCAAAGATGGCTATGACGGCGCCAGTTCCTCCGCCTCCAATCTGGGGCCGACCAATCAGAAACTGATAGATACAGTGAAGGATAATGTGCAAAAAGTACGGGAGGAAAATGCCTTGCCTAGAGAGACAAGGGTACCTTCTGACTTAGTCCTGGCCTCGGGGAGCGGTCTTGATCCCCACATTTCACCTGATGCCGCGTATGCTCAGGTGCAGCGGATTGCCAGGGAGCACGGGTTAAGTCCTGATGTGGTGCGGCAATTGGTGGAACAGCATGTGGAAGGCAGGCAATGGGGCATTTTTGGTGAACCCCGTGTCAATGTGCTGAAGCTGAATTTGGCACTTGATGCTCTGAAGTAAAGGCGAAAGCAGGATTTTATGAAAGAGGTGAAATTATATGGCTGGTAATGAAATTCTCCTGTTGGTAGTAGGTATGTTTTGTTTTGGGCTCGTACTGGGATTATGGCTTTTTCCGTGGATTTTTCGCCTCAAATGAAAAGGCCATGCCGTATGGTACGAAAGGCAAGAGGTAACGGGGGAGATTAGGGGGGGAGAGTGTTTACATGAAGAAAGAAAAGAATAATCCGGCCTGCCTTCCTTACTTTTCAGAGTGGCAATAGCGGTGCATTGCTAATCAAAGCAGAATCCTCCTCTGAAGGTGTAGTCTTTGTATGTTATTCGATTGTAGCTTTCATTGCGTTGTACGATTTTTCGGTGAAAGCGTCAATTTCATCTCGCGACATACGCATGCGGTCGATAGAATTGCCATATCCAATTTCTATCTTTCTTTCGTCTAATCCTTTGAAAATGCCGTTAGTGAAGGCATCTAACGGCTCCATATGTATGTTTATCCATGTTTCATTCAATTCTGTTTTTACTGCTGGCGGAGCTACTTCGATCACTTCCACGGATGTGGCTGAAAGCTGGCACCTTAGGCTCACGGTAAAAGAATGGAGTGCAGCTTTTGTGGCTGAATAAATCGGCGTTATCGCAAGTGGTGTAAATGCCAGACCGGACGTCACGTTAATAATCGCTGCCTCTTCTTTTTCAGTAAAGAATGGTGCGAATAGCATGGACAGATGGATAGGTGCCTCCAAATTTACCGTAATTTCTTTACTAAAGTAGCCCCAATTATTTTGCGCATCTGCTCTTAACACATTAAAACTCTGTAGAACACCTGCATTATTTACTAATACATTTAATTCTGGATAATTCACTGTTGCCCAATCAAATAATGCGTAACGCTCCGATTCTATTGTCAAATCACATGTATAGGTGATGATGCCAGGGAATTTTTCTTTGGCTTTTTGAAGTACATCTTTACGTCGCCCGCAAATGATTACTTGATTTCCCCCCTTGATAAAGCGCTCCGCAAAAGCCAGCCCGATACCGGAACCTCCACCAGTAATGAGTATCGTATTTCCAGATAATTCCATATTAATTCCACCTTTTTTTTCATTCACGCAAATTCTTATCCTATATTTCAATGAGCATTTCCTCTGGATTGCTGACAGCACCTCCTTCTCTTTTTTTATCTATCGATATAGGCATGAACCTGATAAGTTCAATTACTGTTCCTAAACAAAAATTTACATCACCTAAACAGGGTTTGGGTATTTTTACTCATCCATACGGATAAACAACGAAGCTAAAAGACCGAAGCATAAACAAAGAGCCAAGGACAGGAAGGTTAAGAAATAGCCGCTAGTTTCTAAGATATGAATAGTTAAAACAGGCCCAATACTGGCACCGGCAAAGAGAATAAACGTATAAAGGGATACGGCGGCACCCCTCGCATTACCCCCCCAGACGACCTATAATGGCTATTAACGTAGGAGCGAAGGTAGCAAGCCCGGCGACAAAGAGGATGCTGGAGATGACGATTAATTGTAAATTATCGCTGATCCCCAGCAATAGCAGTCCGATGATAGTTAGTTAGGCTAATTATTTATGAAAAAAATTAGCCAGGCAAACTATGTGGGAAATGAAAATCGGCGTACTATTTTATAGACCAATTTTTATTAGCAAGTGCAGCAAGCAGACAGTCTCTTCATCTGTTAATTTGTTGGTGAGATTAGCGCAGGCCTTCCAATAGTGCGGTAGAACCAGATCGAGAAGATGATAACCTTTTTCGGTTATAGTAACATTAACCATTCTTTGATCTTCAAGACATATGGTTCTTGTAATCAATTGATGTTCTTCCAACCAAATTAACTGTTTGGTTACAGATGCACGTCGTATTCCAAGCTTATCTGCAATCTCTGAAGGCTGTAACGGCTGGTCAGTGCTTGTGTTGTATAGTAGCAAAAGTAAAGAAAATTTGCTTTCGGAAATATCATATTGTTTTAGTGTAGTATTTATAATATCTAAAATATCATCTGAGAGTTGCAGCAATACTTCTCCCAACTTTGCTCTTGTATTCGGGGGATTCGTGGTAGTTTGTTTTTGCATAGCTAGATTCCTTTTAAATTTAGTTTTCCAGGCTAATTAATAGTATAAAGAATAATGATAAGCATGTCAAGAGAGTTGGCCACACCCTTAAGAAAGGGGGTGGTGCTTTATGACTACATATGAGACGTTGTCTTTTGCAGTCGCATTTGCTACGTTAATCGTATTGATCATAAAAAAAATAACCGCCCTCTCGCAAAGGATTGCGGTTATTTCTTATAGCCTTTAGTCCGGGCTAACCGTTTCGGTTAGACAACCTGTTGGGCTGGCGTGTTAGAGCACGTCAGCCCTTTTCTTATATTATATCCATAGATTGTAAAATATGCAATCTAGCAATGAAAAATTCTGTTCCGTCTGTCTGTTTCACAGAAATGGACGAAAGGAAGAGCCACTTATTATGCAATAGGAGGAGAAGAAATAATCCGACCTGTAACGCTTGCATTTTCTATTATATAAGCTTAAATATCATTGACGATATGAATTTGTTAATCTATAATAAGTGTATATAAATAGCGGCGATGGAGTTCGCCATTAACCCCGTGTAAACGGTAATGACTCCTACCACCATGGTGGTAGGAGTCTGTTTTTTTCTATGGATTCTTTGCGTGTACGGCTTGAAAAAAGCTTTATGGATTAATATATAACAAGATGAAGGAGGAATTTTCGTGCCGAAAATTGCAAGTCAGGCCAAACGGCTTCGGATTTATATCGGGGAAAGCGATCGCTGGAAACGACGGTCATTGTATCAGGCAATTGTGGAAAAGGCCAAGGAACTCGATCTGGCAGGAGCTACAGTATTTCGGGGACTGATGGGATATGGAGCCAACAGCCGGATTCATACCGCTTCCATTGTCGATTTATCCAGTGATTTACCCATTTTGGTTGAAATCATTGACAGTGAGGCATATATTGCCAAGCTGCTGCCCTTTTTGGATGAAATGATGGAAGAAGGGATGATTACGATTGACGAGGTGGAGGTTATTAAATACGGCAGCAAGCCGCCGAAGCGATAGAAATGCGGAAAAATTGTCAGAAGTGAGGTGAGCGAAATTGTTGGAAGTCATTTTAGTAACAATCGGCGGAGGAATTGGTTCTGCGTCAAGATATCTTGTGTCCACATGGGCAGCGGCCCGGTTTGGCGCAGATTTTCCCTATGGAACCCTCATTGTGAATGTAGTTGGTTGTTTTATCATTGGCGCTTTTATGACGGTAGCCACAGAACGGCTGATAGTTAGTCCTTATTGGCGGCTATTTGTTACCGTAGGCATTGTGGGTGGATTTACTACATTTTCGTCGTTTAGCTATGAAACGCTACATTTACTACAAGAAGCAGATGCTTTGAGAGCCTTTTACAATGTCAGTCTCAATGTATTAGTCGGTTTTTCTGCTACCTGGCTGGGGATAGGGCTTGCCAGGCTATTCTAAACTTGATACACGGCTTAGAGGACAGGCAAAAAGAGGAGGATTATTATGCAAGAATATGCTAGCAAAGAAGCGCTGATTGTTGCCATTAAGAAGGCATATCAGCTCTTTGACACGGAATTTGACGATGTTCCGGAGCAGAAAAAAGATATTCGCATTGCCGAAGTAGATAGAACCCCACAAGAAATGCTTGCTTATCAGTTAGGTTGGCTGCATCTGGTTTTGGGATGGGAGCAGGATGAATTAGATGGTAAAACAGTAATCACACCTTCTCCTGACTATAAATGGAATCAGTTGGGGCCTCTTTATCAGCAATTTTATGCTGAATATAGCGGATACTCCCTGCAAGAATTACGGTTATTGTTTAAACAAAGCATTGAAAAATGGTGCAGCTGGCTTGAGCAATTAAGCGATGAGGAATTGTTTACGCCGAATATGCGCAAGTGGACAGTAACAAATGCGAACTGGCCGATGTGGAAATGGGTACATATCAATTCGGTGGCACCATTCAAGAGTTTTAGAGCTAAGATTAGAAAGTGGAAAAAGCATACTTGTAGTGCTGGATAATGATATTTCCCTTGCGGCAGAAGAAAAAAGCCGCCCTCATTTGTAGAGGGCGGTATGAGAAGATTGGATAAATGGTTTATTTTTTTATAACTGGAATCCAGATCTCACTTTTATAGTTACGAAGGCTGGTATCTTTACTTTCGTTCCAGAGCATTTCCGGTCCACCGGTTAATTCATAGCCGGAGGCAGGGAACCATTCGGAATAAATTCTTGCCCACACATCTTGCAATGCAGCTTCTAACTGGTGTAGGTAAAAAAAGCAAGCAAGGAGAATCGTGATGATAAGAAAAGAAAAGGAAGATGAATTTGCTCAGATATTTGATCTAGTGAAGATTGCTTTTCAAACTGCTAAAGTTTCTAACGGCTTGGAACAAGAATTTGTCAACCAACTGCGCAATAGCGGCAATTATATTCCCGAACTTGCATTAGTGGCAGAAGAAAGTGATAAAATAATTGGTCACATTATGCTAACCAAGACTTATATTATAGTTGGCGGCAGTAAGGTCGAAGTGTTATTGCTGGCGCCTTTATCAGTTGCCTTAGAATACCGGAATACAGGAGTTGGTACGAAACTAGTTCATGAAAGTTTTGCATTGGCAAAAGAAATGGGGTATACAGCAGTGTTTCTTATTGGTGATCCTGCCTACTACCACAGATTTGGATTTAAGTCATCTGTTGAATTCGGTGTCACCCAGCTGCATAATATTCCTGACGAACATGTAATGGCGTGTGAATTAGTTCCTAACGCATTAGTTGGGATTAGTGGAATAATTGAGTGGTAGTAACGGCCAAGGCAGGGAGTAGCCAACGTAAGCGGTCTTTATGACCACAATGCTTCAAAAAGCCAATTACCTGTGCTACAATAAGAAAAAATACTGAGATTTCTTCTCATTGTACAGGGAGAGAGAATGTTTATGTATTATGTACAGGCAATTGCTGAGGGGATTTATTGGGTAGGTGGCAATGACCGGAGGCTTGAGCGCTTTGAAAATATGTTCCCTATTCCTCAGGGGGTGGCCTATAACTCTTATCTGATGATGGATGAAAAGACGGTGCTTGTTGATACTGTTGATTCTGCCATCAGTGCACTATACCTGGAAAATGTGATGCATGTGCTTGGCGGGCGTCCGCTGGATTATTTGGTTGTTAATCATATGGAACCCGATCATTGTGCTAATATTGAAGAGCTGGTGCGGCGTTATCCGGATATGAAAATCGTAGGAAATACTAAAACCTTTCAGTTTCTGGAGCAGTTCTATTCTTTTAATAAAAAAGAGAATTATCTAGAAGTGAAAGAAGGGGATGAACTCGCGGTAGGCAAACATACTCTGCAGTTCTTTTTTGCACCAATGGTACATTGGCCGGAGGTAATGGTCACTTATGAGCAGACCGAAAAGATCCTTTTTTCGGCAGATGCTTTTGGCTCCTTTGGTGCTCATGCCGGCACTCTTTTCAGCGATCAAGTTGATTTTGAGCATGTCTATTTGGATGAAGCCAGACGGTATTATGCCAATATTGTCGGCAAATATGGCGTTCAGGTACAGGCGGCGTTGAAGAAGCTGTCTGCGCTGGATATTCACATGATTTGCTCTGTTCATGGACCTATCTGGCGAAAGAACCTGGATTATATCCTTGATAAGTATAACTGCTGGAGCCGGTATGAACCGGAACAAAAAGGTGTTGTGCTGCTTTATGCCTCCATGTACGGGAATACCGAGAACGTGATGAACCGCATTGCCGGTAAGCTGGCAGAAAAGGGCGTTCGTGATATGCGGATGTATGACGTGTCAAAAACGCATCCGTCCTATATTATTGCAGATGCCTGGAAATACAGTCACATGGTTATTGGTGCACCGACTTATAATATGGGATTATATTTTGTCATGGAAGCATTATTACATGAAATGGCCGGTCTCAACTTCCAAAACCGGAAAGTAGCATTAGTCGGTAATTATACCTGGGCTTGTAAATCCGTTCCCATACTACGCAGTTTAGTAGAAAGCATGAAGAAGATGGAGATTATCGGTACGCCTTTTGAGATAAATTCTTCGATGAAGGCTGCTCAGGAACCGGAGTTGGACAAACTGGTGGAAGACATTTATGCTTCACTAGTATCCGAAGGGTATACTAATACAGAAAGAAGCTAAAAAAGTAGAAAAACAAAGCATGTCTGACACTTGTCGAACATGCTTTGTTTTTGGTTTTGTGCGGTTCTGCTAATGCAAGCGGAGGCAAAAGACATAGCCAGTGATAGGAGTGTTATCGTCTTGCCTCGCTTTTATAAATGCGTGTGGATGCTGCCGCTAATAATGCTCCCAGCAGGATTGCTGTTCCATCAACGCCGACAGTCATCCAGTCGTTTCGGGCGATTGACGGTAATAAGCCGACATTGCTTGTGATTGCATTAAGCAATGGCAAGCCCAGACACAGCAGGGCAGCAAGGCCCGTTTGTTCAGCCCACGCCCGTAGGGGTGGCCGCAAAAAGGCATGCAGCAGCATAAGCAGCCAGGTGAGAAAAAATACAGTGATTTCTGCATCCGCCCGGCTCTTGAGGGCAAAGGGGAGTAAGCGGTTAGCCCAGAGAAATGCAGTGCAGGCAACGATAATTCCCATAACAGCAGTAGTATTTAGTGCTTCGATAGCCCGATACATCACTTGAATAACTTGATTGCTCCGTGAGTAACGACTGCGGCGTTTAATAGTGAAGAAAACAAGTCCGGCAGCAATCATCACACAACTGATTAAACCGGCTATAAAATAAATCCAGGCAATGGGATAACCGCCAAATCTGGCAATATGCAGCCCTACCAGTGTGCGATAGGCCTGAACGTATTTATTCCAGGATGACTGGGTGCCAATGAGTTCACCGGTAACACCGTCAAAAGCTGCTTTGGCGCTCATTGCCACAATCGTATCATCAACAGTGCGGAAAAAGGTAACTACCGCATGGCGGTCATTCGGATTGGTAATCCGGATGAAGGAAATGTTTCCTTTGCCTAATTCTTTTTCCGCGCGTGGCAAAAGATCAGACAATGGCACCATTTCGCCAGGCGCATTGGCGCGAGGGCGATCAAAATTTTGCGAGGCAACTGTATGAGGCCCATGCCAGGTATTGCCGTACAAGACCTTGGGAACAGTCGGCAGTATCATAAAAAAGGTGATTGTCAGACCTGTATAAGTAATTAAAAAAACGAAGGGCAGAGTGAGCACTCCGGTCATCGTGTGGGCATTGAGCCAGTTCAGGCGCCAGCGCAGGCGGAAGAATTCTTTGAAAACCTGCCGGCGGATCGCAATCCCTGAGACGAGTGTGACCAGCATAACGACAGAGGCTAAACTGACCAGCCATAATCCAGTTTTACCACTGTGCAGCTGATAGTGGAAATCGGCAAAAAAATGGCCACCCTCCGTATCATGTGCTTTCATAATGGTTCCACTTTGCGGGTCTACATGCTTTTCCAAGGTTACCTTGCCTTTTTTCCACATGATTTCAAGATCCTGGTGACGCTTTTGTGGCATGGCGATCATCCAGATATCAGCTTGAGGATCCAGAAGACGCAGTTTTTGATCAGCTGAGGCTACTGCTTGAACCGGTTCTGCTTGGACGCTTCGTAAGTTAGGCTGCATCCAGTGGGTCAGCTCAGGTTCGAATATTGACAATGTACCGGTAAGGAAAATAGCAAACAGCAGCCAGCCGAATACTAAGCCACCCCAGGTGTGCAGCTCGCTCATTGCCCGGGTAATAGCGGGAGTGATAAATCTACTCATGATATATCTCCTTTAACGTAACCAGGCTGCAGACAGCGCCAGCAGACCAAAGGCCAGAGTAACGATCAACAAGTCCCGCCAGGCTCGCTGGGCAGTAGGGACGACAAAAACCCACAGTAGAACTGCCGGGTAAATAAGCGCAGGTAAAAAAGAGATAAAAAATAAGGCATCGACTTTCGGTACGGGCAGTACCAACGCCAAAGCCGCCATAACGCTGGCGGTTAGCGCATAGCCGCCGAAAACGGCGGCTAAGATGCGCAGGATAGTTTGTGTTATTTTATCAGTACTAGTTAGTAGTTTCTTTAGTCGATAGATGGAGTTAATAACTGTATTCATGTTGGCTAACCTGGCTTACAACTGCATTGTTGCCGATAATTTAAAGGTACGTGGACCACCTAAGGTAACATAGCCTGCTGTATTACTAAATACACCGGACCAATAATGCTTGTCAAATACATTTTCAACATTTGCCCGGAATGTCACGGGGGTTTTGTTAATTACTGTTTGATATCTTGCACCAAGGTCATAACGCACCCAGCTTGGTATGGTGACTGTATTTGTATTATTGATGTATTGCGAGCTAGTGTATACCGCTCTGAAAGAGAGCGCCAGATCCGGATTCCAGGGAGTATCCCATTCGACGCCCGCATTCATTAGCCATTTTGGAATACCTCCAGGAGTATTTCCTACTGTTGCAGTCGAAGTGGCACTAGTTATTTTGCCTCTCAGATAAGTTATACCGCCGAAAAGGCGTACATTATCCGCAATTTTACCGAAAGTATTCCATTCAATACCACGATTTTTCTGGTTGCCGTCATAGGAATAAACATTACTTACAACCATGTTACTTGGCTTTGTAATTTCGAATAATGCAAAGGTATTGGCAAAGTTGCCTTTATCCCATTTGACACCCAACTCATGTTGTTTGCTCTTAAAGGGGGCTAATACTTCACCTGCGTTGGCATAGCTTGCACCAACGGTTATACCGGGCGAAAGAGCTTCAATATAGTTAGCGTAGAGCGCAACTGATTCTCCCCAGGGTTTGACCGTGATACCCACCATTGGCGTGGTGGCGTCAGCACTATAGGAAGAAGTACGGGCACCTGTTGTAGCATTAAAGCCCTCTGTTTTTACGTCCTGACGACGCAAACCTAGCGTTAGCTGAACTTTTTCATCGTCAAAGGAAAGTGTATCTGCTAAAAATAAACTGGAAAGGTTAGTTTCACTGGTTTTACCGGATTTTGACGGTGTAGCCAATGTTGAAAGGTAAGCTGCAAGAGAGGCTGGGGTATAGACATTTGTAGCAATATTATTGATCCGGTTCAAGGCGGTGGCTGATTCTGTTTTCATGGAATTGTAACCGACAATAAGCTGATGATCAACTGATCCAGTCTTGTAATTGCCACGTAAGCCTGCCTCGGCTGACGAATTATCAGTCCACCAGTTTTGATGGATAAGATTAACGGTGGCGTCTCCATTTGCTTTAAAGCCGACGACGTGGTTGCCGGAAAGAAAGCCGACAGCCCTGCTTGATAATTTACCCATGCTTGCATAGGCAGTTAAATTGTCCCTGATATCATATTCGCTTTTAAAAACAATACTATTATTCCTGGTTTTACCATAGGTCCCTTCAAGGACATTTGTTGAACCGTCAGGCGCTTTGACATAACCGCCCGATAAATCATACATAGAAACGGAGCCGTTATCATAGCTCTCCTGTGAACCGTAAGCATCCAGAGATAGCCGCAGCTTGTCATGACGGTAATCCATGCCTAGTGCACCCAGGATTCGTTCCTTGGATTGGCTGTCAGTTTCCGTATCTCCGTCTTTATAGACACCATTAAAACGAATGCCAAATTCTTTGTTTTTTCCGAAACGATGCCCTAAATCGATATGACCTCCCAGGTGAGAGGAAGAAGTGTAATCTGCAGTGAAGGTGGTTGTATCCTCATCACCAGCGCGTTTCGGAACTAAGTTAATTGCACCGCCAACGGAGGTATTGACGCCGCCGTAGAGAAAGGAACTTGGTCCTTTGAGAACTTCTACCCGTTCTAGAAATTCAACAGGAACATGATAGAACGGGGCTAATCCCTGCATTCCATTGAAATAAAGATGTTCATAGTTTAGATCTAAACCACGGATCGAATAATTTTCCATTAAGTGTCCGCCAGAAGTAGTAAACCTGGTGGAAGAATCATTAATAAGGACATCGTATAACGTGCTAGCCTGTTGATCCTCCATAGTCTGAGCGGTATAGCTGGTAACGCTAAATGGTGTATCCATGAAATCCTTGTTGCCCAGCACGCCCAGGTTAGCGCCACGGGCTACTTGGCCGCCTGCATAAGCCGGTGGAAGGGCATGGTCGCGGTCGGCTGTTACTTCGACTCCTTGTAAAGTGAATTCGCGCTGTTCAGCAGTGCTTTTACCAGCTTCCTGCTGCTCTTCAGCTATTTGTCCATCTTCTGCCGCATAGGTAATCACCGGCGCATGCCAGAAGAGACTGCTGCCAATCAAGGCATAAAGCAGGCTTTTTTGGGTACGGGACATTTTTTTCTTCATACTATTCGACTCCTTTTGCATACGTCTTGGATGCGACTTTTAAGATGGTATTGATTCTGTTACAAGTTTATTGATTATCGTTCTCAATACCTATGCAATAGAATAGCAAGCAGGAAAACAGGAGTAAATGGAGATATTTCCAAAAGGGCCTGGATTATTTTCTAAATCAATCTGAGATATAGGGATTCACTTGAAAAAATACTAATAAATGGAGGATAGTGAGAATTTATTGACAAGCTTTAATAGAAAAAATTATAATAAAGTTGATTGATAATGAATATCATAATGCGAGACTAAAAAGGAATTTTATGGTATTATAAGTATAGTTTGCAATAGAAAGGCAGCTCAAAAATGAATGTAGATATTAATGAATTGGCCCATTATTATGCAAAAGTCAATATTGATATAATCGATGTGGGCAGAGCTGTTATTCCACCGGGCAAGAGCTGTTTTGGCGTACGCACTCCGCCATTTTCAGGATTAGTTTTTCCAATGAGGGGACGGGCCCGCATGTTTTTTAACGGTGTGCCTTATGAGATGCAGTATGGAAAGGTTTTTCATGCCGGTCCTAACATGTCACTGGATAAAGAAGTCTTAGGAAATTCAGAATGGGATTTTATGGTCGTCCATTACCAGACAGATGGAAAAGACCAAGGCTTCTATCCTTATGATTTAGCGCATTTTCAACTGGAGACTGGCCACAATACGCGCATTAATGACTTGCTGCATCAACTGCACTGCAGCTGTACAACACCGGGAAGCTTGCCGGGACTTAGGACAAAGTCGTTGTTTTTCTGTGTCCTGGATGAAATATTGACAAGTGCCGCCAACCGGCGAAATGAGAGTGGCCGTGAAATCGTAGAGCAGGCTATGTCCTATATTACTGGCCATTATATGGAGCCGCTTACTATTCCTAAACTTGCCGCCCAATATGGTTTGAATAGCAAACAATTTGCCTATTTATTTCAAAAGCATACCGGCATGGGACCCAATGACTATATAATCGAACATCGTGTCCGGCGTGCAAAGGAGCTCTTGTGTACTACCGCTTGCTCAGTTACGGAAATCTCTGCCTGTGTCGGTTATGCGGACCCCTATTATTTTAGTAAGTTATTTAAAAAACGTACCGGCTTTTGTCCTAGTACACTGCAAAGCTATGTGGAAAAAAGTACCGGCTGATAATTCACTATGCAAAAGAAAAACTGTGTTGAAACAAAAGTTTCAACACAGTTTTTTCGTATCAGGCATTAAATTGTTGCTACCGCAAGCGAAAAGAAACAGGCAGAGTAGTGGTGCAGGCAACAGCGCGGCCGGTAACCAAGTCCTTGGCAGGAACAAACTGCCATTGTCCTACTGCGGCAATGGCAGCTTCGTCCAAAGCAGAGTAGCCGGTCGATTGGACTACGCTGATATCACCCGTGCGCCCATTTGCCAGAATCTCGATTCTGAGCAGCACGGTACCGTCCTGGCCGGCTTTGCGCGAGGCAGAGGGATAAGCCGGATCAACCTTGGACAATATGCCTGGGGCAGCAATGCCGCCACTCTTCGAATTGCCACCGCCAGTAACTCCGCCTATGGCAGAAGACTCGGAGCCACCTGCGCTGCCGGACTGGGCAGGTGCCGAGGCCGGTACAGCCACCGGTTGTGCTTCGGTCATGGCAAGCTCACTTGTGGAAACAACCGGCTCAGCAAGCGTTTCCGTTGGGATCGCCTCAGCCGGTGTTGGCACAGGCGGCTGGGGAACATCCGGTACGGGCGAAGGAGCAGACAGCTGAGGGATGACACCTGCCCGCTCGGCCGGATTGTTTACCAGTTCCATCTCCAGCAGCACTTCCTGAGGTGGGAGGGCTGCCGTCCAACCGGCAGCCAGGTATCCTGCAGTAGCCAACAGGAGCAAATGGAGGCAAAAAGAAACAGCCAGTGCCTTTCGCCAGTGATAAGCGTAATTCATCAACATTACCTCGCTTTCTCAACTGCCACCGAAACGCGGTGAGCTCCAGCCTGTTTGAGTTCATCAAGAACCGAAATCACCTGGCCGTAAGGAACTTGCTTGTCACCGCGCAGGACAAAAACAGTATCAGGCAGCTTGCCAATCTCGAGGCCAACCCGTTTAGCAAGCAAAGGAAGAGGAATTTCTTCCTGATTAAACATGACATTGCCGTTTTCCAGGACGGCAATATTAATGCTGGCAGGCTTATCCTGCTGAGCGGAAGCGGCCTTGGGGAGATTAACGGGAATGGTGTGCTGTTCAACCATATAAAGAGTACTCATCATAAAAAAAACTAGAAGAAAAAAGATAATATCAATCATGGGAATGATCATAAGCTCGGGCTGTTTCTCGACACGCAGACTACGCAATTTCATGAGCATCTCTCCGGCTGGTCTTTTTAATGAGAACATAGCTGACAACAAACGAGGCAGTCTGCTCGATATCGGTCACAAGGCGATTGACCTGACGGGAAAAAACGCTGTGAATGATGAGAGCCAGCGTTGCAACACTGAGCCCCGTGGCAGTAGCGACGAGAGCCTCGCCGACACCGCCGGTAATAGCCATAGGCTGACCGGCCTGGACGTTAAAAACGCTGAAAGAATTAATCATACCGATAACAGTGCCTAAAAGGCCAAGCAAGGGGGCAAGAGTGACAACCATACTCAACTCATCGAGGTGTTCACGTAAACGGGCAGCCGTGAGCTGAGCGGCACTTTCGAGAGCATTTTCAAGCTGGCTGCCACGCTGGTGGGCCAAGAGCCCAGCGAGAGCCACTTTTGCAATAGCGGCAGGTGATTGTTCAGCAAGCACAATGGCATCGGAAAAGCGCTGCTTTTCAAGAAGAGGTTGAAGCTTTTGTTGAAAGGCGGCGCTGTCGGCCGAACTGGTGCGATAGTATAAAAAACGTTCGACGGCAATGGCAACGACGAACAAAGAGCAGGCAGCCAGCAGATACATCACGGGTCCGCCTTTGTGAAACAGGTCAATAGCTTGGGTAAATAGTTGCATAAGAATCGCTCCTTTGTGATAGTTTGATAGTCTTTTTTTTGCACTTAATGAGACTTTTTATGTAAAAAGCCAATTCATGCAGTTGACAAACCTTATTTCTCTCTCGTTAATAATAGCAAAAATGATAATCATTTTCAATTAAATAGAGATAATTTTTGCCGAAAAGTAATTATAAATAGATAAGTTTTAAAATATTAGTGTGTTTATACAACCATACAAGCGTTAACAATCAAAAAACACAATCTATCACTAAGGATAGATTGTGTTTTCGCAATGTAGGTGGTTTTACGAATTTGGTATAAGCTGTTGCAATGCTTGCAAGCTGAACGGAGATCCATGATAGGAAGTATGCAGCCGGATCAGTCCAGTCTCGGTGCTGACTGAATCAACACTGAAAAAATCAGCAGGGCAAGTACCGTAAACAGAGAGGGTACGCAGGGGTGAATGCTCAATATACGGGCGGAAATTAATCGTGACAACATTGCCGTCAATCCGGGAGGTGAAGTTGTCTTGGTCTGCAGCAAGGGGATTGCCGAATAGTTTTGTCAGCATTCCCAGGCTAATATGAGCAAAAAACCATGAGGCAACTGGCTTAGATAGGAGTTTTCGCTGGCCGACAGCTATACTTACACTTGATTCCTCATTGTTTTGAATAAAACGGGTAATTGTCCCTTTTAGGAGCAAACGGCCATTATCGCGGGTATTCAAATTAAGAACGATTTGATTGCCGGGCTGGATGGATATATGCGCTTCGCGAATGGAGGGATAGTCCGGCAGGATTTGAGTGAGATAATCATTGATTGTTGTTTCAGGAACTGCAATTACGCCATTGGCTAAATCGGACAAGGTTTGAGCATCCCAGGTTTGACGCAGCACTTTTTGTGTAGAATCGTCAATAAAAGGAAATGCATAAACAGGCTGCAGAGTGAATAACACAACAAGCAGCAGGATAGTGAGAACACGGGGCATGAATAAGGACCTCTTTTCCTGAGATATTTCGTTTTAATCTTACAGCAGAAGCCGGTAAAGATAAAGCTGGCAGAAACAGGATAACTGGCGGATGGAGGCGGTATAATGCCGTTGGAGAGCAGGAGCGCCCAATAAGTTAAAGTTTCTAGCCGGGGATGCTATTTCTGTTCATGCAATGACATGTCTCTAAGCGAATGAGGAGATATCCGCTAGCGGTTGTAAAAAATTCGTAAAATAGAGGATTTTTTACATAGAATGAGAATTGTTATCACGTAATTGTCTTGAATTAGCTGGTAGTATTCCAATTAGTTGTCCCTTAATTAAATGTAGAGAGGATGATTGTATGAGAATCGCTAAATGTACCCGGTTCGTAGCTGCCGCAGCTTTTTTACTGGTGCTGCTGATAGTACTGTCGCTGCCGGCCATGGCCAAGGAACCTGCTGCTCTTACGCCGCCTGCAATTATAAAACTGGCGTCTGTTGGACTTTCTCCCGAGTTGAGGGAGAAATATTCGGAACAAACTGTAGTGGTCAAAGTCAAGATGGTAATTTCCGAAGCTGGATTACCTGATGGTGAACTAACTGTTATCGCCAGTTCAGGAGATGCGGCATTTGATCAGGCTGTAGTAACGGCAATTGGACAATCCGCTTTTAGTCCGGCTTATACCGCCGAACACAAGGCAATAACCTCTGTAATCGTTTTGCCTATGCACGTGAAGGTGGAAAAATATGTGCCGGAAGAGGCGGTTGTTCAGGCGGAATAAAATCGATAGAGCGGAGAACAAAAGCACGGATTTTCCGTGCTTTTGTTTGGAACTGCTGCTTTTTATTGAATTTTAGTGATAAAAATTACCTATTGTGTGATATAGATCAAAGTAAGACGGGCCAAATAAGGGTAATATAAGGATAGAGATGAAACGTAACAGATATAAGGAGGCCGACGGCAATGTTACCAAAAGGAGCCAATTTACAGAAAATCCATAATGGCAAAAAAACATATGCAATAACACCGCATTTACCGGGCGGTTTTATTAAACCGGATGTACTGGAAAAATATGCCCATGTTGCGAGAAAGTATAACGGAATATTGAAACTCACCTCTGCGCAGCGGATTATGATTACCGGCTTAAAAGCGGAAGATATTGAAGCGATCTGGCAGGAGCTGGGGATGCAGCCTGCTATGGGATTTGCCAACTGCGTCCGCAGCGTGAAAATTTGTCCGGGAATTGCCTTCTGTAAGCGGGGCAAGCAGGACAGTATCAAGCTGGGACTGGAATTAGACAAGCGCTATATTAAGAAAGAAATGCCGTCACGGATGAAAATGGGTGTATCCGGCTGCCCTAACTCCTGTGCGGAATCTGTTATCAAGGATGTTGGTGTTATTGGCACGGATGAAGGCTGGGATGTCTATGTCGGCGGAAGTGCAGGCTCCCATCCAAGGCTTGCCGATAAACTGATTACGGGCTTAAATTATGAGGACACACTGCGCGTTATTGATATTATTGTCAGGTACTACCAGAAGAATGCCGATATTGAGCGGGTTGGTCAATTCATTGATCGAATTGGATTTGAAAAATTTCAGAAGGATATTTTAGCCGAGTTTCACAACAGTGCGGATGTATCCGATGCTCCAGCTAAGCCATTGTCAGCGGGCGAGCAGATCGTTCCCATGCCCGGCGGGTTAACGGAAGGCAATTTAGTATTTGGTGACCGGATATCTGAGGCGAGTGTTATTGCGGATATTATCAGAGTGTATCCCCAGACAGTTCCGGTGCTAAGGGAATTTGGCATGGGATGCCTGGGCTGTCCCTCGGCTACCGGCGAGGCACTGGAAAAAGCAGCAGAAATTCATGGAATCGATGTTAAGGAACTTATTACATCATTAAATAAAGTTGTATGTAAGGAGTGATCAGGAATGAGTGCGTTTATTGGACCAATTCATTATTGGCTGTATGGAAAAATCCGTCTGGTCAGCAAGCGCGAAGAGGCTATTTACAATAAAGTATCTGAAGTGTGCGGCGCAACCGTTGAAGAACTGAGAGAACAAGTTTGGCAAATGTACGGCGAACCGCTGCCAGATGTTGATCTTAGCGAGCTTATTAGTCATGATAACATACATGGCTGGCTGCAGCGGCAAATCAACGTTGTAGAATCAAGAGAAGCTGCTTTTATTAAGGAGCTTTTGGATACCTGCGGCGGCGCTGTCCAGGAGATAATCGAACAAACCTTTTATGAGCAAGGGGAAGAAGCCGGTAAAAATGCGAAACAGCAGGGAAAATATGAATTAACCACAGCACCAGGCGTCTATAAGGCAGTAAATGATTATTATCTTAACGGCATGCCTTGTGACCAAGGTGATATGGTTATCACTTCAGAAGCAGAGCGTGTTGTTTGGGAGACCGGGGCCTGGCTGCAGGAACAGAACTGGAAGCGGGTAGGGGTTGATGCCAAGATCATGTCGGCCTTATACCGGAAATGGCTTACCGGGTTTGTAAGTGGGGCCAATGCACAGTATGGGTTTAGACAAGTGCAAGATCGCTTAACTGGCGATACTGCTAATCGATATGAGATCTCTCAAGGGTAAGGCGGAAATAAATTTGAAATAGCAAGAGAGCCGGGATGGTAGTCTGTTGACTAACTCCCGGCTTTTTCATTTTCATGGAAAATACTCTGCATAAATTTATGAAAAAGTGATTTGAATCACGGAAGACTTTAGGCAAATGAGTTAAGATAAAAGCAGATCGAGTGATCGAATCTGTCAACGTTAGTTGCAATTGTATTTATCAAAAAGGTACTTAGGGCCTATATTTTAAGGGGGAGATCATATGTCAATGTTTTGTTATCAATGCCAAGAGACCGCAAAAGGAACTGGCTGTACGATACGCGGCGTCTGTGGAAAAACAGCGGATGTTGCCAATTTGCAGGATTTATTGATTTATACACTGAAAGGCATTTCCGCTTATACTCTTCAAGCTCGTCAGGCTGGAATTGCCACAATGAAAGCTGATAAATTCATTATGGAAGGCCTATTTGCTACCATTACGAATGCTAACTTTGAAAAAGAATACTTTATTACGCTAATTAAGCAGGCACTTGCTTTGCGAGAAGAAGTGAAAGCAACGTTGATACAAGCCGGTGTAGCATCAGAGGTTACTCATGACAGCGCTCGATGGTTTGCTGATAATGCGGCTGCTTTTGAAGAAAAGGCAGTAACAATCGGTATTTTGGCAACTGAAAATGAAGATGTTCGTTCGCTGCGCGAATTACTCACCTATGGAGTAAAAGGAATGGCTGCATATGCCGAGCATGCTTTTACTCTGGGATATAACGATGATGGCATTTTTGCTTTTATAGAAAAAGCATTGGTTGGTACGACCAATGATAATCTGAGTGCGGATGACTTGGTAGCGTTGGTTATGGAATGCGGTAAGTACGGTGTTGATGTGATGGCGCTGCTTGATAAGGCCAATACGACCACTTATGGTAATCCGGAAGTTACTAAAGTAAATATTGGTGTTAGGAACAACCCGGCTATTCTTATCAGTGGTCACGATCTCAAAGACCTGGAAGAATTGCTGGAACAAACCCAGGGAACTGGCGTTGATGTATATACACATGGAGAAATGCTGCCAGCTCACTATTATCCGGCCTTTAAGAAATATGATCACTTTGTAGGAAACTACGGCAACGCCTGGTGGTTGCAGGATAAAGAGTTCGAAACCTTTAACGGGCCTATCTTAATGACTACTAACTGCTTGGTACCTCCTAAGGCCAGCTACAAAGAACGGGTATATGTGACCGGTGTAGTCGGTTTTGAAGGTTTGAAACAAATTGGCGAGCGGGTGGACGGTAAACCGAAAGACTTTTCGGTGATTGTTGCTCACGCTAAACAATGCCCGGCGCCTCAGGAACTGGAGCAAGGCGAAATTATTGGCGGATTTGCTCACAATCAGGTATTAGCCCTTGCAGATAAAGTAGTGGATGCTGTGAAAAGTGGCGCTATCAAACGATTCTTTGTTATGGCCGGCTGCGATGGTCGTATGAAGAGCAGAGATTACTATGCCGAATTTGCTACAGCGCTGCCGAAAGATACCGTTATCCTTACGGCAGGCTGCGCCAAGTACCGCTATAATAAACTGCCCCTTGGTGATATTGGCGGCATTCCGCGGGTATTGGATGCAGGGCAATGTAACGACTCTTACTCCTTAGCCGTAATTGCGTTGAAGTTAAAAGAAGTATTTGGCCTGAATGATATTAATGAGCTGCCTATATCCTATAATATAGCTTGGTATGAACAAAAAGCAGTCATTGTGCTTCTGGCTCTGTTGTACCTTGGTGTAAAAGACATTCATCTTGGCCCAACGCTTCCTGGTTTTCTTTCTCCGAACGTAGCAAAGGTACTGGTAGAGACCTTTGGCATCGGCGGTATTACGAATCCCGAAGATGATCTCAAAATGTTTATGAGCTAAATAGAGAGAACCCCCAGACACTTGAACAGTGTCTGGGGGTTCTTTGTTGCTGTTCGGCTTAATGCGTTACCGTTTATTTTGATGCTGATTTGGAGAAGCTTATGGAGAATGGAATGTAAAAGCTGTTTGTTTTGACTGCGGACATGGTATGATAGACGCAGAGAGTATGAAAATGGTAGATGCCTTTAACAAGGAGAAAACATGGAAATCAGGCACCCTGAATGGCTGCAGGTAAATAAAAATAAAGAAATCTTATATGGCTATAATCAATGCTGGTATAGTACTCGGACTAAGCGATCAAGTGGCTGTGGTCCTACTTCGGCAGCAATGCTGCTTTTGTATTTGAATAAAAGGGAAGCAGGTCCGCTGACCTATAACAATGATAGTATCGCTTCTATAACAGAAGCACTTGAAGAGATCTGGGATTTTGTTACTCCTGGCTGGCTGGGACTGAGCAGCACAGAAAAATTCTGCGAGGGGATGGATGCGTACTTATCGTTTCATCAATTAGCGTGGCAGTGCCATAAATTAAGTGTTCCCTTATGTAAAGCCAAACGGTCTTCCCTTGCTGGAACGGTTGATTTTTTAGAAAAAGGACTTGCCTCTGATTGCCCTGTAGCTTTTTTAAATTTGCACAAGGGAAAAGCAGGCTCGCTAGAGACCTGGCATTGGATTGTAGTGGTGGCTCTCGCATATGAGCAGCAGACAGATCGGTATATTGCTACTTGCTATGACGGCGGGCGCAAGTTGACCTTTGACTTGAACCTTTGGCTGACTACGTCAAAGTTCGGCGGAGGTTTTGTATTTTTGACAAATGGGAATTGAATATTGTGAAACAAAATAACCTGCTGACAAATTAGCAGGTTATTTTTGCTTTCCTTATTATATAAAGGAGTATATAAAGGAAATTTGCTTTGTATTGTCGAATACACCTTCCATAATATTGCAGGAGTGATGAAATGTTTAAAAATACCAGTTTGCAATTTCGTTTAGTGGCCTTATTTGTTTTATTTGCAATTCTCCCGGCTTCGGCAGGTGGTGTTGTAAGCCTTTATATGAATATTACAGCAGCCCGTGAGGATATGGCTCATGACAATGGTATATTTGCCGCTCAGCTTGGCAGTGAAATCAAACGACTGCTGGATGATTCGCAAGGACTGGTAGAGGCACTAGCTGCATCACCTACTGCTCAGTCAATGGATGGAGCTTCTGTTACTGACATGATTATTGCGGCACAGCAGCGCAACCCGCTGTTTGAGCTGATTTTCGTTATGGATTCTACTGGGATGCAGATTGCCAGAACATCCGGTAAGCTTGCAAACCGGGGAGATCGTGCATATTTCCTGGAAGCCGTTAAGGGAAACACTTATTTTACTGATACCTATATCTCGGCGTTTACCAATGCTCCTACGGTGACGGTATCTACACCGATCCGCAATAAGAGCGGTGCGGTTATTGGTGTTTTTGCCGCTGATATCAGCCTTAAAGCGCTGGCTGACATTGTCGCGAAGGTGAAGATTGGAGAAAACGGATATCTTGATATTGTTGATAATAAGGGTACTGTTATCTACAATCCGGTCAATGAACGGGTAATAAATAAAGAAAGCTTTGCTGCACTTGAATATGTGAAGCAGGTTATGCAAGGAAAAGCAGGAAATATGGAAGCGGTATCCAGTCGTGGTGATAAGACAATTGCTGCGTTTGCACCAATTGATAAATATGGCTGGGGAGTCGTGATTTATCAGCCTGTTAATGAAGCGTACAGGACCTTAATTTCAACAACCCTGATTGTATTAGTTGTCGTGATTTTGGCTGTCGTTGCAGCCGGATTGACTGCATTTTATATTGCGAGAAACATTACAAAACCGTTGCAAAATCTAGTGGTGGTCAGCCGTGCCGTGGCACAGGGGGATTTAACCCAGTCTATTGCTGTTGGGGGTATTTCAGAAGTTCGCAACTTAGCCGTTGCCTTTGAACAAATGACCACTGCCCTTCGTCAAATTATTGTACAAACCCGTAACACTGCTGATTCGGTTGCAGCAGCTGCTGAAGAACTGGCAGCCTCGTCGGGAGAAGTGGGCAAGGCCACGGAAGAAGTGGCGATTGCTATCCAACAGGTATCGGAAGGTGCTACCCGGCAGGTTCAACTATCGGGCCACTCTACTGCTGCGATTACCAGCATGGTTACAAATACGGCTCAGACTGCAACAGCTGCGCAAGCGGTTGCGCAGGCTTCTTCCAAGAGCGAGCAGGCGGCTGAATGGGGGAAAGGGCAGATTGATGATGCCGTAAATCGTATTGAACAGATCAGACAGCAGGTCGATCAAGCTGCGGCGATGATTTATGCCCTTGGAGATAAATCACGGCAGATTGGTCAGATTGTTGATCTTATTACCAATATTGCCGGCCAAACTAATTTGCTCGCCTTAAATGCCGCTATTGAAGCAGCGCGGGCAGGAGAACAAGGACGCGGTTTTGCCGTTGTTGCCGAAGAAGTACGTAAATTAGCTGAGCAATCACAGGATGCAGCGAAAGAGATCGCTGCGATTATCGGTGCCATTCAGCAGGAAACAGCTGTCGCTGTGAGTGCGATGGACAGCGGCAGCAAAGAGGTAGCTGCTGGCGTGCAGGTAGTACAGTCTTCCGGGACTGCTTTTCAGCAGATTTTTGATGCAGTTAAAAATATGCATGTTCAGGTAGAGTCAATTGTCAGCCTTGCTGAAAATCAGCAAACAGCAAGCCGTGAAGTTGATACGGCTGTACACAGTATTGCAGATGCTGCCCGCATTAATGCTGCAAGTGCCGAACAGGTGGCGGCTGCCAGTGAAGAGCAAAATGCTGCTGTTCAGGAGATCGCAGCTTCTGCGGCAAGTCTTGCAAAGGCTGCAGGGGATTTGCAAGAGGCAGTAGTAAAATTTCATGTGTAAAAATTAATTATGACTATTGATTATGTTAAAAAGATCTGATATACTAATTGAGTGTTGTGACGTTGTGCTGCTTAAGGCAATACAACGTCACAGGACAAAAGAATATAGAATATTATGCTTGACATCAAAGATGTAGTATGATAGAATATATTTTGTCGCAAGGGACAAACGCTCTTGCAAATGAACATGGTGGCTGTGGTGAAGCGGTTAACACGGCGGATTGTGGCTCCGTTATTCGAGGGTTCGAACCCCTTCAGTCACCCCAAAAAAAATATTGTAGGGGCGTCGCCAAGTTGGTAAGGCAACGGACTTTGACTCCGTTATGCGTTGGTTCGAGTCCAGCCGCCCCTGCCAGACCTACTAGCTCAGTTGGTAGAGCACCTGACTTTTAATCAGGGTGTCGATGGTTCGAGTCCATCGTGGGTCACCATTGAAAAAGCTTTCCGGATATTATCCGGAAAGCTTTTTTGTATTGTTTGGGAGTGAAAGTAATAGGGAAGTAATGAGTAAATGATAATGAGAATTGTTATTACGTTTTCCATTTTTTTCTTGACAGGAACAGTAAACAGAGTTATATTCTCTATAGAATAAATTTCAGATACAAGCGGGTTCAAAAACCTGCATTTTTTACACGGTTTTAATGAGAATGATTACTATTACCATTTTGAGTGAGATTCTTCATTTTGAAAGGAGGTGAATTTGATGCGTAAGTTATTGTTGATATTGCTATTGCCGCTTATTTTCGTAATTGCCTCGCAAAATATGGTCTTTGCTGCAGCGTCATGGGGAAAAGTTGTCGATAAAATCGAGAAAACGATGACCCAATCGCTTGATGCTTATAAGCAAGGTAATTTGGATAAGGCCAAAAAACTCATAAATGACGCTTATTACGGTGTTTATGAAAAAGAAGGAATGGAACTCACTGTTAGTTCTACTATTTCCGGCCGCCGGGGCAGTACTGAAGAATATAAATTCAGCGTTATTAAAAAGCTGATGACGAATGGCGCTCCTGAGGCAGAGATCAAAAAAGAAATTGATGAATTAGTAGGGATGCTGCGGGAGGATGCTGTTAAATTAGGCGGTACCGGTAAGCAGCAGGGGCCTGCCGAAGTCTTTTGGCCTACATTTTTGATTCTTGTGCGCGAAGGCTTCGAGGCAATCCTGGTCATTGCTGCAATTACAGCTTATTTAAATAAGTCAGGTAACGGCAGTAAGACAACGGTTGTTTATTATGGCGCTTTCCTGGCAATCCTGGCAAGCCTGCTGACTGCTATTGCAATTAATCAGATTTTTAATATTGGCGGCGCTAACCAGGAAATAATGGAAGGCGTTACTGTTCTGATTGCTGTAGTTGTTCTCTTATCCGTTTGCCGCTGGATGATCAGCAAGGCAGACACAAAGAAATGGCAAAATTACATTGAAGGCAAGGTGCAACATTCCGTAAGCGGCGGAAACGCTTTATCCCTGGGGTTAGCCGCTTTTTTGGCGGTGTACCGTGAAGGTGCGGAAGTTGTGTTGTTCTATCAAGCCTTATTGAGCGATGTTGGTGCTCATATTGATGCCGTATGGATGGGCTTTGGCGCAGGGTGTGTGGCACTGGCTGTAATTTACGGAGTCATTCATTATGGCAGTATGAAAATACCGCTGAAACCCTTCTTTCTGGGAACAAGTATTTTTATGTATTGTCTGGCGGTAAGCTTTGCAGGCAGCGGTGTTAATAAGCTGCAGGCAGGCGGAGTGGTCGGTGTAACACTGATACCGGGCATGGAGGCAATTGACCTCTTAGGTATTTATCCTACCTGGGAAACACTTCTGCCGCAAATTGTACTCGTGCTTCTGGCGATAGGGGGGGTGATTTATCAGCGCCGTCGTCAAGCAGCTCCTGATGCTGCGGCATAGTACACAGAGGCGATAGATCAAAAGGCTTGTAGTAGAACCGGACAAGCGGGGAATATCGTCCTATTTTTAGCTGTCATTCAAAAAAATAAAAAACAATTTAGGGAGGCTACTACATAATGAAAACAAGAAAATATGCACTAATGACTTTGGTTATGATGCTGGCACTTTTTGTAATGGGAACGCAGGCTTTTGCTGCTGGATTCCAGGAATATCCAATCGGTGACGAGCAAGAAGTTACGGAAGCTGGCTTTACAGTTGCTGCGATTTATTTCCAACCTATCACAATGGAACCTGCCGGCATGGGCTTAACGCCTGATCAAGCTGACATCCATCTGGAAACAGATATAAAAGCTACTGAAGATAATAAAACCGGCTTTGGTGTTGGCGAATTCATTCCTTACCTTTCTGTACATTACACCATGACTAAACAAGGTACCGGCGAAGTCATCGAAGGTAACCTTATGCCGATGAATGCCAGCGACGGAGCTCATTATGGCGCTAACGTTAAAATGCTGGGCGCAGGCAGCTATGACGTAGTTTTCACTATTGCAAGCCCGCTGCAACAAAACTATATGCTCCATGTTGACCAAGAAACCGGTGTAGAAGGCCGTTTCTGGGAAAACCCTGTCACTCTTCACTGGGTATTTGACTTCGTTCCAAGAAACTGGTAATGATAGCGGTCCGGGAAGCTTCCCGGACCTTTTTCTCAAATTTCATTTATACAGGAAGGAGGGGGACAGATGGTACAATATCTCATGGCGGTATTACAAACTTTTATACCAGTAGTGCAGAATGTTGCGGCTGCGGTTATTCCTGTCGCAATGGTATTGGCTTTTTTAGGTAAACAGCAGCAGGAGAACTTAAAAAGCTGGGTGTGGCATGGGGTGATCTGTGGTCTCCTTAGTTCTTTTACCATTGTCATATTACGATTAAGTTCTACCTTTATAAAACGTGAAGTATATGAATGCGGAGTGTTAAGTGTTGCATTGCTGGCAGAAGTACTGCTGCTCATCCTTTTTTGGCGCGCAAGAAAGAAAGGCTATCCAGATACCGATGCAACTATTCCTGGGAAGGTAATATTTACGGTTGCTTTTACTTTGCTTCTATACCGGGGCTTTGAATTTTTTATTTTTCCGGCTAACATGCTGATAGCAGCTAATCCGCTTATCAGCTTGGATGTTTTGTTTAAAATGATTGGATGTTTACTTGGATTCGGTCTTGCCTTACTAACTGGCGTAGCTGTTTTTAGGGTAGCCAAAGTTTTACCGGTGAAAAGTTTGCTGACTGTTACCACAGTCGGTTTTATTGTCATTATAGCCCACCAATTAGTTGTAGTCATTCAGGTGCTGCTGGGACGCGGCATTATTCCTATGAAAAAATGGCTTCTCGGAATCATGATTCCCCTTATTAATTATCAGACCTGGTTTTTGTACGCTCTTTTTGCGGTTACCTTTGCGTTGGTTGCCATTTTATATATGGGGCGCAAAATAACGCGACAAGATGATCTTAATCCGGCGCAATACCGGAAAGTATTAATTACTGTCCGTAAGCAATTGAACTGGGGAGCGGTCATTGCGGTTAATTTGCTGCTGGTATTTATTTTGTCTACAGCAGGCAAAGCGTACGCTGATCAGAAAGTGGAAATAACCCCCGCAGTGCCTGTGTCGGCTGTACAAGGCACAATTGCAATTCCATTGGAGAAAGTAAGTGACGGAAGACTGCACCGTTTTTCCTTCCGGGCATCAAACGGTACTACCTTGCGTTTCATTATTATTAAGAAAAGTGGCTCCGCTTACGGAGTTGGATTAGATGCTTGTGATATTTGTGGTCCTACCGGCTATTATGAGCGGGAAGATCAGGTGGTCTGTAAGCTTTGTGATGTTGTAATGAATAAAGCAACAATTGGCTTTAAAGGCGGCTGTAATCCTGTACCATTAGAATACAAGATGACTGCCGGAAAACTGGTCATTCCGGCTGCGGCGCTGGAAAAAGAAAAAGGAAGATTCAAGTAGGGAGGGCGAGCTATGTTTTGGCGAATGCTGAAAGGTGCTCTGAGCCGGCAAAGACGCAAGATGTTCATGGTAGCGCTTACGATTGCACTTGGTGTCTCGCTGACGACAGCCATGCTGAACGTTATGCTGGATGTGGGAGATAAAGTAAACCGGGAATTAAAGGCATATGGCGCTAATATAACCGTTACTCCCCGTTCTGCTTCCGTGTTGAAGGAATTATATGGAGTGGAAGCCGGGGCGGGCGCGGCAGGGCAATACCTGCAGGAAGCCGACCTGGGTAAATTAAAAACCATTTTCTGGGCAAATAATATTGTTGCTTTTGCACCGACGCTGGAGGCTAAAGCGAGCCTTGGAGCAAATGGTGAGGATGTGACATTAGTTGGTACCTGGTTTGAGCGCAAGCTGGAGCTGCCTACCGGGGAAGTGGTAGAAACAGGGATAAAAGAGCTGAAATCCTGGTGGTCTATTGATGGGCAATGGGCTCAGGATACGGGTCTTCATGGTGCAATGGTTGGCAGTCTGCTTGCAAAAAAACGTAATATCAAGACTGGTGACGAATTGCAAATTGCAGGTTCGGGCAGCAGCCCGGCAGAAAAACTGGTAGTTAAAGGGATAATTAACAGCGGTGGTGCAGAAGACGAACAGATTTTTGTTCCACTCAGCTTTGTACAGAAGTTCAGCAATATGGACGGAAAAGTAGCTAAGGTGGAAGTGAGTGCAATTACTACGCCAGATAATGATTTGGCCCGTAAAGCAGCTCATAATCCTAAAAGCCTGACACTCAAAGAATGGGAAACATGGTATTGCACAGCTTATGTGAGTGCCATATCCTATCAGATCGAAGAAGCGGTTTCCGGTGCCAGAGCTAAGCCTGTACGCCAGGTAGCTGAATCGGAAGGCGCAATTTTACAGAAAACACAATTGTTAATGCTGCTCATAACTGCCCTTAGTCTGGCTGGTTCGGCACTGGGAATCTCCAACCTGCTGACTGCCAGTGTAATGGAGAGGACGAGGGAAATCGGGTTGTTAAAAGCCTTGGGAGCCACTGATTCGGAAATCTTGTTATCGACTCTGTCTGAAACAATGACAACCGGAATTGCAGGTGGAATTGCAGGCTACTTTATGGGGCTTGGATTTGCCCAGATTATCGGGCAGACTGTTTTTGGCTCTGCAGTGGAAGCTAAAGGGATGGTTATTCCTATTGTAATGATTTTAGTTATGCTGGTTACTTTGGCAGGCAGTCTTCCGGCCTTCAGGATGCTTTTATCATTGCGCCCGGCAGAAGTACTTCATGGCAGGTGATAGTAAACTATGACAAAATACTCTATGTATAGCAAGATGATTATTCATTCGCTTATCCGGCGCCGGTCGCGCATGTTTGTTGCCTTACTGGCAGTTGCCATAGGTGCGACAGTCTTGTCCGGCTTAGTTACAATTTATTATGATGTGCCTCGTCAAATGGGCCGTGAATTTCGCTCTTATGGAGCCAATTTGCTCTTGATTCCTGCTGGCAGCAGTCAGACATTGCAGGAAAAAGACGTTGTAAGCGCGGCGGCGCTTTTACCGCAGGAGAAACTCGTTGGGCTGGCACCTTACCTGTATGATCGGGCCAAGGTAAATGAGCAGCCAGTTATGGTTGCGGGGACGCGCTTTGCGGAAGTCAAAAAAGTAAGTCCTTACTGGCAGATTAGAGGGCAGTGGCCTGCGCAAAATACAACTGAGGTTGTTCTAGGCGCTGAAATTGCAGAGCTATTGAAGGTAGAGCCGGGACAGATGATTACATTGTCGGCCGCTAATAGCAGCAGTGAAAGTAAAGTTAAGGTTGCAGGAATTGTCAGAACAGGTGGAACAGAAGAAAATTTCTTGTTTATGGATTTACCGCTGCTGCAGACCTTGTTGCAAAAAGGCGGACAGATAAGCGTGGCACAGGCCAGTATTATGGCGACAGAAGCAGAGCTGAATACGTTGACCGGTAACGTAGAAACGCAAGTTCCCGGTGTGACTCCGCGGCTGGTCAAGCGGGTTACTCAGTCAGAGGCGATGGTGCTGGGCAAATTGCAGGCGTTGGTTTATTTGGTAACAATTGTGGTTCTGCTGTTAACGCTCATTTGTGTGGCTACTACTATGATGGCAGTAGTAGCGGAACGCAGAAAAGAAATTGGACTTAAAAAGGCTTTAGGTGCAGATAATCGCAGTATTGCACTGGAGTTTTTAGGTGAAGGACTTACCCTGGGCGCTTTAGGCGGATTATTAGGAACTGTTCTTGGTTTCTTTTTTGCTGAAACAGTGAGTGTGAATGTCTTTGGCAGAGCGATTTCCTTTCAGCCGTTTATTGCGGCAAGTGCGATTGTAGTAGCTGTTGGCGTTGCCGGGGTGGCTTGCCTGATTCCGGTAAGAACTGCGACTGCCGTTGAACCGGCAATCGTGTTACGGGGCGAGTGAAGGAGGCTGTTGATTGATGAGTTTATTAGAACTACAAGATGTTTCAATGATTTATGGCAGTGTAAAAGCGCTGCAAAATATTAATCTCACAGTAGAGCGGGGCGAATGGCTGGCTATCATGGGGCCTTCAGGCTCTGGAAAAACTACATTAATGAATATTATCGGGTGTATGGATAAAGGCACAAGCGGAACAGTGATACTTGATGGTGAAGATATTTCTACCTTGAATCCCCGTAGTCTGACAGCGATTCGCCGTGATAAAGTAGGGCTGGTTTTTCAGCAGTTTCATTTAGTACCTTATTTGACCGCTCTGGAAAATATTATGATCGCTCAATATTATCATAGTATGCCTGATGAAGCAGAAGCATTGGCTGCTTTGGACCGGGTAGGTCTGAAAGACAGGGCAAAGCATTTGCCTAGTCAGCTTTCCGGCGGCGAGCAGCAGCGTGTATGTATTGCCCGTGCCTTGATTAATTATCCTATGCTGATACTGGCTGATGAGCCTACCGGCAATTTAGATGAAGCTAATGCAAATCTGGTATTGGAGATATTCCAAAAGCTTCATCAAGAGGGACATACGATTATTATGGTCACTCATGATCCGGAGGTTGCCGAACTTGCACAAAACCGGATTGTACTGGAACATGGCCGGATTGCCGACCGTCGAAAGATAGGGTAGGAGGTAGTTGAGTGTGAAACGATGGCTGTTGTTAATAGCAGCATTTATGCCTGTTCTGCTGCTTAGCGGCTGTGCACAAAAGGATGCTAGTCCTGCCGCCAGCCATAAGGATATTAACCTTAGCGGCAATTATAAGGATGGCCGGTTTACTGCCAAAAGCAGTGCTGATGAAGGCGGTGCTATTGGTGAAATCGCCCTTGTTATTAAGAATGGAAAAATTACCAAAGCCGATTATCGCGGCATCAAGAAGGATGGCACTGTAAAGGATAAGGAATACGGCAAGACCAGCGGCAAGATTGAAAACCAGGAGTTTTATAATAAAGCGCAGTTAGCTGTAAATGCGGCTGCTACATACGGTCCCAAACTGATTGAAACCCAGGATGTTGATAAAATCGATGCCGTATCGGGGGCAACCGTATCCTATAACCAGTTTGCCGAAGCTGCAAAAAAAGCATTAAAACAGGCTGATAAAAATCCATAGTTGTTGACATAGCAAATAACGGCGCCTGCCGAAGGGGCCGTTGTTTGTCATGTTTCGATGGTTTTATTTGATAATGAAATCAAGATCCTGCGCTTCTGAGGAGACAACAGTGACGACAATGCGGTAAGGCAAATTAACAATTTGCTGTGGTGGACTGCTGATCCAGCCTGTCTGGACGCCAATCTGCCGGGGGGAATCATCCTGGCGAATCCGGACTTTTCCTGAATTTACTTCAATAATTGCATATTCGTGCTGGCCGCCGATGCGGTATTCTTCTCTGTATCCCTCCCGGAGCTGCATGGTTTTAACTAAGCTGCCATTCACGCGAACTTCAGCGCTTTTATTTATGTGATCGGGGTATAGGAAGAGGCTGTAGAGAATTGAACTCAATGACATGACGAATAGTATCGAAATCAGCAATTTATCGCCTTTGGTTAAAAATCGCATGCGAAGCTCCTTGTTATACATAAAATCTATATACATAATGAAAAGCAAGTGCTGAATAACATAGTTTAACGCTAAGAGAATGCTATTGTTTAGGGGTAATATTGGTTTTTTCTTGCAAAAGAGTTTGACATATCAAGGAAAGAAATGCTATTATTGATTCAAATTATAGAATAAAATGTCTAATCAAACAATTGCATATATTGAGATAGGTGCCCGCAAGGGCTTAATAGGGAAGACCGGTGTAATACCGGCGCGGTCCCGCCACTGTAATAGGGAGCAAACCCATATATACCACTGAGATGAACGTCTTGGGAAGGTTGGGCAAGCCATGATCTAGAGCCAGGAGAACTGCCTATCTGACGATCACCGTTTTTGACCCACGAGCGATGGGGAGGAGATTTAGTACATAACATTGTACCTTGCTTCTTCCCGGCGTATTTTACGCCGGGATTTTGTATAGTTATATATATGTTATTTTAAATGAATCTTCCTGCCAGTGGGGCCGGAAGATTCATTTTTTTATTTAATTCCCAATGATTATGGAAAGGGGGAATGCATCCCGAAGTAAAGAGAGGATAAGCACACTCCAGAAAACAATTAAAATCCGAGAGGTGGAAGTGATGTTATGACAAAAGAGGTTGTAGAAGGCAAACAACCGGTAGGGGAAGAAAAGCAGGATCGCTTTTTTGCTGAGTTTCCTTATCCGACGTATGAAGAATGGCGGCAATTGAATCAGGTGCTTCGGTTGCGGTCATTTGCTCTAGCCAGGCTCTCTCTATCAGGGGAGAGCTTTTATTGTAAGTAAAATGGAGGAGGACAGGCGTTGGAAGCAAGTAGATGGAATAAAAAATGGTGGAGTGCCGTCTTATTTTGTGTATTGTTTATATGCATGACCACGGTCGCTCAGGCCAGCAGTGAATTAACATTTACTTGTCAGGCTCCCTATTATTTGGGCAAAACCCGGGATACAGTAACGCCGGGTGAGCGGATTCAGGCGTTATTCAGTATAGAGAATCGCAGCTCCGAGGATAAAGAGGCTGTTATAAGAATCAGTCTGCCTCCCGGTTTTTTGCCTGAGGATGAATATGAAAACTGGCAGGTAGGCCAGCAGGAAGAGCAATATTATCTATACAGGCAAGTCAAGTTAGCCGGAGGCTATAGCCAGTGGTTTGATTTAATTGCCATACAAGCGGCAGCTTCGTTGAAAGAAGGGGTATATAACCTGACGGTTGCGGTTGATGATACGATATTGCAAGTACCGGTGAACATTGCTGTGGGAGAAGGCGCGGTAACTGATGCTCCTGTTGAACTGGCGGATATTGTACTTCCTTTAGACAGGGAAGGCAAAATGGATGACCGTCTGAATCGCAATACACTGGTACTCAGGGACCGGAGTTGGGATTATTATAAAAATCTGCTGCGGGGGAAAGGGGCCTCTAATCAAGAGGTAGAAGCCATTCATCCTCTTACCCATTTGGGTTTGGATATTAAAAATACTGCTCGTCAACAAAGATTGGTGCTTGCTACCATCCAGCTGCTTGATGTGAATACCCAGCAACCGGTTCCCGGGCTGTTCACCCCGGGAACAACCAGCGAAGATCATGAAGCAGGCTCGATGGGGGGGCATGATGACCGGCTGGTAGCCTTAATTGCACTGAACGGTGATATGAGGCAGCGGATACAATTGCCGGTTTATGCAGATGAACAACTAGTCAGCGGCGGCGGCCGTTATTTGCTGCAAGTGGAGCTGAAGGACAAAGAAACTCCGCTGCTTGTCAAATCAATACCAATTACAATTATAAAAAAAGATAGGAAAGCAGCAGCAGTTGTTGGCATTGCTGTTGTTATATTAGCTACTGCCAGTTTATTTGCCTTACGCCGTCTGCGGCAGGCCTTAAAGATAATGAAAACTCGCTGGCTGGTTACTATTGCCCTATTTGGAGCAGCGGCATTTGCAGTTGTAAACGTTCCGGCCACGTTATTGAATGACTTTTTTCATATTTTGCTGGGGCCTTTTGGATTTATGGTTACCGGTCTGTTTCATGGTGTTTTTTTGTATATGATGATTGTGGCTTTAGTCATGCTTATTCCATACCCTGGTGTAGTGGCCTTGATGACGATTATCCGCATGCTGCTTGGCATGCTTGCCTTTGGACAATTATCTCCAATTGGACTGTTATCCTATGGTACCCATGCTTTCATGCTGGAGGTGCTGCTTATCGGGAGCGGCATGTACGGGCGGATTCAGGTAGGACATGCGGTCGAGCATGTTTCCTTCCGGCAAATTATCCAGTTAGCACTGATATGCGGTATTGCTGACTGTGTCGCTACCTATATCAATTTGCAGGGCATGGCTTTTTTGTACCGGCTGTATTATGCGGATTGGTATATTGCGCTGATCTTGCTGTTGAATGGGTTTGTTTATACTGCCATTGGTGCGGCCTGTGGTACCTTGTTAGGCAGCCGTCTGTCCAAAGTGGGAGGTGACTAGTGAATTGAAGCCAATCATAGGCTTGTGCAATGTATCTTTTACCTACAAGCATCGCAGTGTTGCCAGCGTTTCAGACATCAGCCTCGAAATATTTCCTGGGGAATTTGTTCTTTTAACCGGTGCAACCGGTTGTGGCAAGAGTACATTATTAAAAATGCTGAATGGCCTTATTCCTCATGCAAGCAGCGGTAGCATGAGCGGTGAAGTCCACATTGCAGGACGTAATACGCGGCAATGCGGGATTGCTGAATTGAGTCAAACGGTGGGAATGGTATTTCAGAGTCCGGAAGATCAAATTTTTTCAACAACTGTTTTTGATGAAACAGCTTTTATTCTGGAGAATATGGGGATGAAGCCGGACGAGATTGCTTCCCGTGTTCATGAGACGCTGGAACTGGTAGGAATGCTTGTTTATAAGGATGCCAGTATTCATGCGTTATCAGGCGGACAGAAACAGCGTCTGGCAGTAGCGTCTGTGCTTGCAGCCCGGCCTAGTATCCTTGCACTGGATGAACCGATTAGTCAGCTCGATCCGCAGGGGGCAGCTGAACTGTTGGCGGTGTTGCAGCGCATTAACAGAGAACTGGGAATGACAGTTGTTATAGTCGAGCATCGTTTGCATGAAGTAATGCCCTTATGCCGCCGTGTTGTTATCATGGATCAAGGAAAGCTTGCCTGGCAGGGCACTAGAGAGGAAGCATTCGGGCAGCCGGAAATGTTTGATTCGTATGGGCTAAGACTGCCGCAGACAATTGATATTTGCCGTCACTTAGCCGTAAATACGCAATCATCCCAGGTTGATCATGCCGTTGCTGCTATTAAAGAAAAATATCAGGTACCCCAGGATAATGGCTGTTGTACGGAGCCCGTCAATACGGGATCTGCTGATCGTGCTGCGGCGGTAATCGTTGAGCAGCTCAGCTTTCAGTATGACAAAACAAAACCACAGGTATTGAATCATTTGCAATTAACAATTCCTAGAGGTCAGTTTGTCGCGTTAATGGGCAATAACGGAGCGGGAAAATCGACTTTGCTTCATCAGATCGGCGGCTTGCTGCAGCCGGCAGCCGGGTATGTACAAGTGCTTGGCAGTCGTGTTACGTCAGTTATGCCAAATGTGGGGATGGTGCTGCAAAATCCGGATTTTATGTTGTTTAATAACACAGTTGCCGATGAAATAGCGTTTGTTTTGCGGCAGAAGAAAGAGTGCAACAGTTGGCCTGCTGTGTGCCGGGAACTAGTTGACCAATTAGGCCTTAGCGGCATGGAAGAGGATTTTCCGCTGGCGCTAAGCAGGGGACAGCGGCTGCGTGTGGCGATAGCGGCGGTATTGGCTTCCAAACCGGCAGTTCTCTTGCTGGATGAACCAACTACCGGGCAAGATATCGGACATATCGAAGATATTGTTCTCTTGCTGAAAGCGTTTACCGCTCAAGGCGGAACAGTGGTTTTTTGTACGCATGACACGGAAGTGGCGGCTCGATTTGCTGATCGCATCGTTATTATGTGCAAGGGGCAGATTGTGGCAGATGGTCCGGGGAATGTTGTGTTTAGAGAGCAGGCTGTTTTGCAGTCAACCGGACTTAAGCCACCTGCTGCTTTACTTGTTGCCCAGAATTTGTATGGAGGAAGAGCTGTGACTGTTAAGGAGGTGGTTACCTATGTACGACAGAAATGTCTGGGAAGCAACACCGGGGAATACCCTGCTTCATCAGTTGGATGTCCGAACTAAACTGATTGTGTTGATTAGTTTTGCAGTAGTAACGTTAACCATTGACAGTCCCCGTTCTTTATTTCTATTATTTGCTATTACGCTGATCTTTCACGCAATTAGCCGCTCTTCGCTGGCCAGATGGCGTATACTGGCTGTTTTTGTCCTGCTGGGAATATGGGGATCGATGGCCAGCCAGGCCTTGTTTTACAACCAGGAACCCCGTACGGTAATGGCTTGTCTAATTTCTCCGGGGTTTCCTGTGTTGGGCAAAATAACCGCTGGTGTATTTGTCTATCGTGAAGGCCTTCAATACGGTGCGGTGCAAGCTCTGCGATCTGGGATTATGCTATCCCTGGGGCTCTTGCTTAGCTGGACTTCTGATCCGCGGCAGCTGCTCAAAAGCTTCTTATCGTGGCGAATGCCCTATGAATTGGCTTTTATGGTGATTACCAGCTTGCGTTTTCTACCGGTTATATTTCAAGAGACGGCAATCGTATTGACAGCTCAAAGGCTGAGGGGATTTCAGCCCTTTAAGACGGCCTCGCCCCGCCATTTAATTCAAATGGCCTTCCAGACGTTGTTTCCCATTTTAGCCCGGACATTGCGCAGGGCGGCAACTTTGGCGTCTTCCGTGGAGAGCAGGGGCTTTGGCAGGGAAACCCAGCGCAGCTACGACAATCCCTGGTCAACGCTGGAACGAAGCTTCTGTTACATCGCTGCTCTACTGGTGGCAGGCCTGGTTTCTTTGAAAATACTGGATGTATTGCAATTTAACGGTCTAGTATATATACCGGCATGGCGCAGCTTGTATGATATGATGAAAGTATGGATGTGAAAGAACAATGAGAAAAATAAATAATATCGTATTATTAGCTTTGTTTGCCCTAACCATAGGGGCGTTAGCAATCCATATTTTTGAATCCGATACGGGGTTGACCGTAGCAACGCGCCAGAGCAGCCAGCACAGCGGGGAATATGAAAAGATAGCTGAGGTTTCTTTAGGCAAGGTTGAGGCTCATAACTATCAGCGGATGGGATTTACGAAAGGGTTTATTCAGTTTTCACCTGATAATATGCACTTGGCTGTTGGTACGGAAAATGGGGAAGTACTGCTGCTTACCAATACTGGAAAAACAGTATGGCGAAAGAATATCGGGTTAGGGAAAATGTCAGCGCTGGAGTTTAGCAGTGACAGCCGTTACATTTTAATAGGTGAATCCAGCCAGCAAGGATATTTGTTATGCCTTGATGCAAAAGATGGCAGTGAAATGTGGCGTCAGGCAAGCGTAAGTGAATTAGGTGTAGAGATAAAAGACAAAACTTATCCGTCCATTGTGGCAATCCGGACAGATGAGCAGGGCCGGATTTTTGCGGTGGGGCAGCGATACATCCGTTTTGCTGATGGCCGCAATGAATACCGGGGACGTATTTATAAATTTGACGGGAACGGCAAGCGGCTGGCCATGTTTCCTGCCGATCATAATCTTGATGCCTGGGTGAGCTGGGTAAGTGTTGATCAAAAGGGAGAGCGGGCAGTATTTGGCACGGCTAACTGGGATGCAATACAGACTAACCGCTATACGGACAATATGTATTGTTTGGATGGCAGTCTTAACCCACTATGGAGCACTTTGATTCCGCCGGTGTATCCTTATCAGAACACAACAATGCGCAGCAGTCCGGAAATCTCCGGTGATGGCAGATATGTAGCCGGTATTGCGAGTGATGGCCGGTGCTTTTTATATGATGGGGAGCAGGGCAGGGAAGTGTGGCGGCGCAATCTCAGTGAGCCACAAAAAATCAGCGGAATTTATATGAATGCAAATGGCGCAAATGTGCAAATTGTTGATGAACATTTTATTTTTACGACTGGTAATACCTATAACCGGGCAAACTGGCAGCTGCCGACGCCGGTTGAGCACCCCGGCTCGAATAGCATGTTTGTTTTCAATTTGCAAGGCCAACTGGTGAACCGGCATCGCTTTGGTGGCATGATTGAACAAATTGCGGTTAGTAAAAAAGAAGCAGCAATTGCTGTTGGTCGCAATGTCCGTACAAAAGATCTCGGAGTACACGGTTTGTATATTACTTCCCTGCCAGGGGCTCAAATGATTGACTATATCGCAACAAATGGCCCCTGTGTGGGGTCTGCAATTAGCTCAGACGGACGGTATATCGCAGCGGTTGAAGCTCCATTGCAGCTTGATGACGGACAGATCATTGGTGAATACAAACTGGTCCTGGCCCAAAGCAGGAATTAAGAGGAGGTAAATGGAATCTGTCTGAAGAGTAATGTGATCATTGCTTTGTCTCAGAAAAGCCAATAATGGAAGGTGAGTATATGGTAGAAAAGCAGGGATTGATCCTTGTCAATACAGGTAATGGTAAAGGGAAAACTACAGCAGCCTTGGGCTTGGCAATGCGGGCCTGGGGACAGGGCCTAAAGGTTCTGGTTGTGCAGTTTATAAAAGGAAATTGGAAATACGGGGAACTGGAAGCTGCTAAACGGATGGGACCTGATTTTGTCATTCGTCAGATGGGGGAAGGTTTTGTAAGAGGCTGTACCGAAAGCGAGCGGCACAGTCATGAGCAGGCGGCGGCAGAAGCCCTGCAAGCGGCCAAAACAGAGCTTGCTGCTGGGAAATGGGATATGATAATCCTGGACGAAATCAATTATGCGATTAAGTTTGGTTTAGTTCCGGTTGAAGAAGTACTGAGTTTGTTAGAAGCAAAGCCTGTACACCTGCATGTTGTGCTTACAGGCAGGGATGTACATCCGCAGATTGTTGAACAGGCAGATTTGGTTACAGAAATGAAAGAAATAAAGCATCACCACAAAAAAGGGATAAAAGCGCAAAAAGGAATTGAATTTTAATTTTGCTGCATATCTTAAATAGTTTGCATAATATTGATAAAAAAGTAGTTTGACAGGCAGTGGGAACAATGGTATCATAAACGTGGATGAAAACTGAATATTACGAGATAGGTGCCCGACAGGGCTTAATAGGGAAGTCCGGTGTAATGCCGGCGCGGTCCCGCCACTGTAATAGGGAGCAAACCCGATAAATGCCACTGAGATGAATATCTTGGGAAGGCTTGGGTGAGCGATGAACTAGAGCCAGGAGAACTGCCTATTTAACAGTCACCGTTATACCCACGAGCGATGGGGAGGGGATTATTCGAGCAATCGAATCCTTCCTGGCTATATTTGTATGCCAGGTTTTTATTTGGATTGATCACTCTTATAAACATGACCTTCCTGTGTTCTACGGGGAGGTCTTTCTTTCGTCGAAAAGTTTCCTCGCTTTAGGTTTTGGTGAGGACGTTAGCCATAAATGTCATGTTGTCTTCTTTCAGCGTTACGCCTGGGAAACGTCTCGCTGGCCCCCCTTTTTTAGGGGGTCTTATTTTTCCAACACATATTTGACATATATTGTATTTTATTTGATTGTATTTGTAGCAGCGAGAGGGGTAATGAACATGCAAAGTTCAGATAAGAAAAAAGCGATAGTAGTAGTCAGTTTTGGTTCAACTTATGAAGAAACAGTGAAAAAAAGCATTGAAAGTACGGAGAACAAAATCCGTACTGCTTTTCCAGGCTATGATGTGTTCCGGGCTTTTACGTCCCGCATGGTAATCCGCAGGTTGTCAGAGCGTGGTATTCAAGTTGATACGGAAAAACAGGCGATTGAACGCTTACAGGCTGAGGGCTATCAAGAGGTTTATGTACAGCCGCTCCATATTGTAGCTGGCGAAGAATATGACAAGGTTAAGAAAATTGTTGTTGAGTATGCTCATGCCAAAGACAAGGCATTTGAGCGCATTGTAATTGGACGGCCCTTGCTTTTCTATATGGGCCAGGAAGAGAAGCCTGATGACTATCTTATTGTTATTGATGCGGTGAAAAATCAGCTTGCAAAGCTGGAAAAAGATCAGGCAATTGTTTTCATGGGACATGGTGGAGTTCATCCTGCCAATGCTGCTTATGCTGTCTTACAAATGAAGCTGGAGCAAGCCGGTTTGGAACATGCTTATGTTTATACGGTCGAAGGATTTCCTTCATTAGATAATGTGCTTGAAAAACTGCAAAAGCAGCAAGTGCGCAAAGTGGCACTCCTGCCGTTCATGTTAGTTGCAGGTGATCATGCCCAAAATGATATGGCGGGAGATGAGCCTGATTCAGCTAAATCTCAATTGTTGGCAGCTGGCTTTGAAGTAGAAGCTTATTTATATGGCTTAGGCGAGAATGCAGCGATTCAGGATATTTATGTACAGCACCTTAGAGATGCTATGCAGCAGCCTGGACACAAATGCCATAAGAAGTAACGATAAGTAACCCTGTCTGTCATGCGCGGAGAGGGTTATTTTAATTGTTTGAAGGCGCTGCCTGTATATAACGAGATAAAACTTACAACTGCCCATTGTCGGGCTGAACGGAGTCAGAATATGACAGAGCAAGCTTTGGAACTGCTGGAGGTGAGTGACAAGATGCTGGAACTCGTAAATTTATCGAATTTTTCGTCTGATATGGAAATGATTCATAACAGTCCGGCTTGTCTGGAAGCATTTTTAAACCACCACCATCTTGATGGTTTGGAAATGATGTTTTGTGCTCCATGGGACCGGCATGTTCACAGACGGGAATGGATACAGGGAGTGCATCTCCGCTTTTGGCCGAACTGGCTGGATTTTTGGAGGGGAGACCGAAAAGCCTTATTGCGCGAATTTCCTAATGAAGCAGCAATTGCTGCCTATTACGGCGGACAGACGCGGGAAGCCTGGCTTGCTATATACAGGGAGAATATTCGGTTGGCTGTTCAGTCAGGCGCCAAGTACCTGGTCTATCATGTCAGTCATGCCCGTTTGTCTGAGTTGTATAACTGGAAGTTCAATGCTTCTGATCGCGAAGTAATTGAAGCGACAATTGAAGTGGTTAATGAACTTGCCAGTGAAATACCGGAGAATGTAACCTTGTTATTTGAGAACCTGTGGTGGCCCGGACTCACGCTGACTGACAGCAAGCAGGTACCATTTTTGCTTGAAGGCGTAAGGCATGCTAATGTTGGCATTATGTTGGATACAGGTCACTTAATGAATACAAACTCACGATTGCGAACGCAGGAAGAGGGCGTTGCATATATTTTGCATATTTTATCGCAATTAGGCGATAACAAGCGATATGTTAAAGGCATTCATCTCCATCATTCCTTATCAGGAGAATACATTGACAATACAAGAAACGAAGAAGCCTCATCCGATTTGACGATTGAACAAATTATGAGCCATGTTATGAAAATTGATCAGCACTTACCCTTTAGCACGTCTGAAGCTCGGCGTATTGTGGACTATGTACAGCCTGAATACCTGGTGCACGAATTCCTAAATACTTCCTTAAACGGCTGGGTAAATAATCTTTTGTGCCAGCAGCAGGCTCTAAAGTCCGGTATAGACTAAAGCTACTGTTTTATTACTTCCGTTCCTGCTTTATCCAGGGAGCGTAGAAATAATAGTACTGGGGTACAAATATAAGTAAATTACATAAGAATGGTTGACAATATAAGGCAGGAGATGCTATCCTAAGCTTGATCCTTCTACTAGGATGTAATTTCATAATGAGGTAGGTGCCCTTCGGGGCTTAATAGGGAAGACCGGTTAAAGACCGGCGCGGTCCCGCCACTGTAATGGGGAGCAAACTCAATAGTATGCCACTGGGACTTAACGTCCTGGGAAGGTTTGGGCGCGCCATGATCCAGAGCCAGGAGAACTGCCTATCTGACGATCACCGTTTGACCCACGAGCGATGGGAAGGGGATTATTCGAGCATTAATCTTTTCCGGTGTATTTTGCGCCGGGGGCTTATTCAGGTTGATCTCTCTTATAATACTTACCCTTCCTGTAGAACTCAGGGAGGGTTATTTTAGTGTCGGACTTTTCTGGATTTTTTAACTAGAGGAAGGGTTGGACATAGTTGCAGGTTTACAACTGAATACAGCCGATCGCTGTTGACCCGCGAGCGATGGGAAGGGGATTATTTGAGCAATCAAGTTGGTCTCTCTTATAATGAAAACCCTTCCCGTAAAACTCAAGGGATTGTTTAAATGAGGAGAGGACTCACTATGGAACTCAGACATTTGAAGTATTTTCAAGTCGTAAGCCAGTTAAACAGTTTAACGAAAGCTGCCGAGGTATTGCACTTAACCCAACCGTCGCTTACGGTTGCCATGCAGAAGCTGGAAGAAGAGTTAAAAGTACCCTTATTTGACCGGAGCCAAAGGAGTTTAAGCCTCACATTAGAAGGCAATTTATTTTTACAGCATGTGAATGATATTTTGCGACGTGTTAATGATTCCGTTTCAGAAATGCAGGATTACCGTACTATGCAGACGGGATCAATTAAAGTGGGAATTCCACCGATGATTGGTGTATTTTTGTTCCCCCACATTTTCAGTAAATTCCGAAGTTTGTATCCGAATTTTGAATTGACAATTGTCGAGCAGGGAACGCTTTCCATTTTGCGGCTGCTTGAGCAGGGCAAGCTGGATATTGGTTTTGGCGTTCTTTTTGATAATCAGTTAACAGCAATGGAAACAATGCCTGTTGTTCAACGTCAAATTGTCGTATGTCTGCCTCATGAACATCGGTTGAGTGCTTTGTCGCAAATACCGATTGCAGCGCTGCAGGATGAACCGTTTATTTTGCTGCAGGAAGATACCTATAACCGGCAGATTATTATGGAAGAATGTAAAAAGCATTTGTTTGCACCAAAAGTTATTTTTTCAACAAGGCAAGTACAAACCATTATTAATTTAGTGGAACAGGGGATTGGACTTTCCTTTTTGCTTGATGTAGTTGCCCAAAAACAGACCAATATTAGCAGCCGCCCTTTGGAACATCCCCTTAATATTCAAACAGGACTTGTTTGGCGTAAAGACAAATATCTATCGAATGCATTAAAAGCATTTATCGATTTTATTAAAGATTCATTTCCGGTAGAAAACTAGTGTCTTGTCAAAGTTGTGAATTAGAATTAGACAGTGTAGATTTTTTTGCAATGCAAGGCGGAGGAGTCCGCGCATATCGAGAATATGTAAGGCGACGACAACGCAGCAGTGCGAAAAAATCTACGCTGGCTAAACTAAGATTTAACTTTGTCAAGACACTAATTGCTTTGGTAGAAATCGTCAGATTTAAAAGAGATTTGACAAATATCAATAAATAGTGCTATTATCAATACAATTTCATGAGCGAAATAGGTGCCCTGCGGGGCTTAATAGGGAAGACCGGTGTAAAGCCGGCGCGGTCCCGCCACTGTAACGGGGAGCAAACCCAAGAGATACCACTGAGGCGAAAAGTCTTGGGAAGGTTTGGGTAAGTGATGATCCTAAAGCCAGGAGAACTGCCTGTTTAACAATCACCGTCATACCCACGAGCGATGGGAAGGGGATTACTAGAGCGATTTTCCTTCTTGGCTTTCCGGCCAGTTCTATCTGAAGATTTCTCTAATAACTAGACCTTCCTGGGCTGATCAGGAAGGTTTTTATGTTTTTGCCGGATGTTTCGCTTATATCCGTCATTTCCATTTTGCACAGTACGAGAGGAGAATGAAAGATGAGTTTTTTTGAGTTATTTAATAAGGGTGGTCTGGTTATGTATCCGCTACTCCTGTGTTCGCTGTTTGTGGTTGCTATAGCAGTTGAACGTTTTCGTTATTATCGCAGTGCTGATACGGAGCTGGAAAAGCTGCTGGCAGCTCTCAAACCCAAACTGAAGGCCGCGGACTGGCCGGGGGCAGCTGCGGTTTGCACGCAGACCCAAGGGGCTGTTTCGCAAGTTTTGCTTGCCGGTCTGACAAGGATAAAATATACCAGCAAGCTGGAAAGTACGTTAGAAAATGCGGCTCAGCTTGAGGCTGCTAATTTGCGGAGAAACCTTGGTTATCTGGATACGATTGTTACTTTGTCGCCATTGCTCGGATTATTAGGGACTGTTGTTGGCATGATTCAGTCCTTCAGCGTGTTTAATGTGAAATCAGGACAGCCAATGGCCATTACCGGCGGTGTGGGGGAAGCGCTTGTTGCGACAGCGGCAGGCTTGTGTGTAGCTGTTCTGGCTCTGCTTGTACATAGTTATTACAGTCATCGGCTTGATGCCGTCGTAACCGATATGGAGCAAGCCTGCTCTGTTTTTCTAGACAGTGTGGCAGGTGATGAGTAATGAAGCTGCGCAGTTCACGACTGGAGCGGTCGCCTAAGCTGATGATTATTCCCATGATTGATATTATTTTTTTCCTGCTGGTGTTCTTTATGATGAGCACGCTGTATATGGTAGAACAAAAGTCAATTCCCGTCAATTTGCCGCAAGCTGCTGTTGCGCAGACAGACTTGGAGAAACCGATTGCGGTGACAATAACGGAGACTGGCAAAGTACTTGTTGATCAGGAAGAACTCCCTGTAGAGGTGCTGGCAAAACGGATGCAAATCGAAGTTGCACGAAAATCGGATCTAGCGGTTGTTCTCCGGGCAGACCGGCATACGGAGCATGGCCGGGTTGTGGCTGTACTTGATGAGTTAAAACAGGCAGGTATTCGCAGAATTGCTATTGCCACAGAAGCTAAGGCAAGGTGAGCAGTATGAGCAAACGTAATGAATGGCTGCGGGCATTGGCGTTTTCTATTGTTATACATATAGGGCTGATCATTTGTATTGGCTGGTTTGCGGCACATATCTTTACGATTCCGGTGGCCGAGCCTGTTGTGGTGGAGCTGGATCTAATTGCAGATCCCGGAATGCAGGAAAGCTCTGCGCCAGGCAGTCCGGCACTGGCGGCTAGTCAGACGGTGCCACAGCAGGAAATGGTTATGAAGACGACTGTACCAGTAAAACAGCAGGTAATTGCAGAGATCGCAGAAGCTGAATCGGTCATAACGGAGACTGAGGCAGCTGCTCAAGCGTTTTCGAGCTCAGCTAATAGGTTCTCGTCGCAGGGAACTGGAAGCGGAGGTGAGTTTGCAGGAAGCGGTTCTGGATCAGGCTCAGGAGCAGGTTCGGGCGGCGGCACCGGCAGCGCGACAAAAGGTCTCATTTCGCCTCCCCGGATTTTGCAGAAAGTAGAGCCCCGTTACCCGGAAAGTGTCAGGCGCGATGGAGTAGAAGGAAGTGTAACCGTTAAAATGGAAATCATGGAGAATGGCAAGCCCAGCAATGTTTGGGTTGTAGGTTCTTCAGGGAGAAACGAATTAGATGAGGCTGCAGTAAAAGCGGTTGAGCGGTGGCGATTTGTGCCTGCCCGCGATTCCGCCAATGGGCAGCCGGTAGTGTGTATTACTACGGTAGAAGTTAAATTTCGTCTGAATTAAGCATATTTAAGTGCAGGCTTTTCCGTTTAGCTCATATCCCTGGAAGTTGCTGATTGCAGGCAGCTACTCAGCTGCCAAGCAATGGCCAGCGGTGAAAATGAGCGCATCGGTTAGGTGATGGGGCAGAAAAATATTGAGGAAAACCTGTAACTGAAAAAAATAATGAAAAAAAGTCAGCATGCACAGAAAAAAACGCTTGACGAAGGGATATTGTTTATGGTAATATTCTTATGTCAGGTGCGTGAGATCACATCAAGTGATCGCCTCCAGGAAAGGAAAATTCTCTGGAAGCTCGCAATTGCTGACTTCATACATGCGGGAGTGGCGGAACTGGCAGACGCACTAGACTTAGGATCTAGCGCTTTACGGCGTGCAGGTTCAATTCCTGTCTCCCGCACCATAGGATATAGGGGGCTTCAGAGTTTTCTCTGGAGCCTTTTTCCTTTTTATAATCGCTGATTGCAGATAGAAGAAGTATTCTGAATTCAGACGCTGGGGAAGAAGCGGGGGACGATCGTGGAATAGACTTCGTATTTAATGTAATAAAATTCCGTTTCCTGGAAAAGTAAAAAAGGAGTGAATCCTATGAGCAGCAATTTAAAAACTGAAAAAAACCAAATCAGCAGCAATCCCCATGTAATAGACACAGAAACGGGTGAGTTAAAGCGAAGCCTGCAAGCACGCCACATGAATATGATTGCAATCGGCGGTGCTATTGGTACGGGCTTGTTTGTCGCCAGCGGTGCCTCTGTTAGTACGGCAGGGCCAGGCGGAGCTTTATTCGCGTATGGTGTAATTGGCATTATGGTTTATTTTTTGATGACCAGCCTGGGAGAAATGGCTACCTATTTGCCTGTCTCCGGGGCATTTGGCACCTATGCCAACCGGTTTGTTGATCCTGCGCTAGGCTTTGCCGTAGGCTGGAATTACTGGCTGAACTGGGCTTCCTGTCTGGCAGTGGAGTTAGTTGCCGGAGCTATTATTATGAAATTCTGGTTTCCGGATATTCCTGCCATGGTGTGGAGTGGATTGTTTTTAGTCATGCTGTTTATATTGAACTTATTATCTACCCGCGCATACGGTGAAAGTGAATTCTGGTTTGCCGGGATTAAAGTAATCACAGTTGTCGTTTTTTTATTTGTTGGTGTTGCCGTGCTTCTCGGCTTTGGCAACACTTCATCACCCGGCTTTGCCAATTGGCATACCGGAGAAGCTCCTTTTGTGGGCGGATTTGGTGCGATATTAAGTATCTTTATGATCGCAGGATTCTCTTTTCAAGGGACGGAACTGGTGGGAATTGCTGCTGGTGAGAGTGAAGAACCGGAAAAAAATGTGCCTAAGGCTATTAATACTGTATTCTGGCGCATTTTGCTGTTTTACATTGGAGCTTTATTAATTATTGGTTTTTTACTGCCCTATACGGATGAAAATTTGTTGAAGAACGATGTAGAGAACATCGCTGTCAGTCCTTTTACATTAGTGTTTTCCCGTGCAGGCTTAGGAACGGCTGCATCTATTATGAATGCAGTTATTCTTTCTTCGGTGCTTTCAGCCGGGAGCTCATCTTTGTATGCATCCTCGCGAATGCTGTATGCTTTGGCCAAGGAAGGCAAAGCGCCACAGCTTTTTGGCAAAGTGAATAAGCGGGGAGTACCGGCTAACGCTCTTTATGCAACAACTGTTTTCGGATTACTTGCTTTTCTAACCTCGCTTGTCGGTGACGGTACCGCTTACACCTGGCTGTTAAATATAACTGGTGTAATTGGTTTTATCGCCTGGCTGGGAATCGCCATTAGTCATTACAGATTCCGGCGGGCCTTCATTAAACAAGGGAGGGACTTAAGCGAATTGAAGTATAAGGCTAAATGGTTTCCCTTCGGACCGTTGTTTGCCTTTGCCCTTTGTTCTATCGTCATAATTGGGCAAAATTACAATGCCTTTTTAGGCGGGACTATTGACTGGTATGGTGTAGCCGTATCGTATATTGGTATTCCCGTGTTTTTAGCAGCTTACTTAGGCTATAAATATGTGAAAAAGACAAAACTGATCCCTTTGGAGAAAGTGGATTTGAGCCGCTCTTAAATAACTGGATAGCCGGCTCATACGAAAGCCAATCACTCCCAACTTTAGGTAAATTAAAGTTGGAGTGATTGGCTTTTCTTATTACATAGCAACCACCGGCTTTGTTTTCATTGAATAGCAAATATGTTTGTGGCATAATGAAATTACAGATTTTTCACGCTATGACGTGAAATGGTAAAGTTCTGCTAGAAATCTTATTTATTTTTGGAGGGGTGAACATTTTGGCAGATGAAAAATTTCAGGTTATTGTCATTGGTGCCGGACTTGCAGGCAGCGCAGCTGCTTATCAGCTGGCAAAAGCCGGGCGGGAAGTATTGTTAGTCGACCGGGGCAAAGGGCCAGGCGCAAAAAATATGACGGGCGGTCGTATTTATACATATGCGCTTAAAAAACTATTGGGTGACGAATGGCAGGAGGCTCCGCTTGAACGGGAGGTAACGAGAGAAATGATGATGATGATGACACCGCAAACAAGCGTTGCCATCGACTCAACATTTTCATCGGTCAACCAGCAGTCTTATACGGTACTCAGGAGCAAGCTGGACGCGTGGCTAGCGGCAAAAGCAGAAGATGCGGGAGCCATGATGATTCCGGCCAGTACCGTTGACACGTTTCTTATGAGGGACGGGAAGGTCTGCGGTGTTAAAATCGGAGATGAAGAGCTTGAAGCTGATTTAGTGATTAGTGCTGAAGGCGTTAATTCTCTTGTGGCGGAGAGATCTGGGATTATTAAGCCATTAGAGCTCAAAAATATTGCATTAGGGATTAAGCATATCGTTCAACTGCCTGAAGCGGTAATTAATGAGCGATTTAATACAGTCAGTGATGTTGGTACGGCAATGCTGTGTGTTGGCGAATGTACGAAAGGCATCAGCGGCGGTGCATTTCTCTATACGAATAAGAACAGTATTTCACTGGGGATGGTCGTTGATTCTCTTAGCTGGAAGAATGCGAAACTTCCGGTAGCGGATATCGCTGAGGCGTTAAAACACCACCCATCTATTTCCCGTTATATTGAAGGTGGAGAGGTTATCGAGTATTCTGCACACCTTATTCCGGAAGGTGGGATTTCAGCGCTTCCTCAGCTTTTTGCCGATGGTGTTATGATTGCCGGTGATGCAGCAGGCCTGGTTGTTAATAGCGGATTTACTGTTCGGGGAATGGATTATGCTATTTTATCCGGCATTGCAGCAGCTGAGACGGCTAATGAAGCAATAGATGCAGGTGATTATTCCAGAAATATGTTAAAAGGTTACGAGACGCGATTGCAGCAAAGTGTGCTAAAAGATATGCATACTTTTAAAAATGCACATGATTATATGGCACATACGAGACAAGTTTTCACTACTTATCCTATGCTCGCGGCTGACTTAATGCGCAATATTTACGGTGTAGACGGTACTCCGGCTAAACGGGTGCTTGGTGTCGCCAGAGAGACTGTTGCGGATAAAATATCGTATTTTGATGTGTTTAAAGATATGGTTAAGGGGGCGCGGTCACTATGAAAAATCTCTCGATGGATGATCGTCTAGCTAAAAATCGCTTTGACAGCGATGATCATAATCCTCATATTGTTGTCGACAAAATTGCGTGTAAGACTTGCAGTCACCGTGCCTGTACCTACTCGTGCCCTGCAGAACGTTATAAATGGGATATGGTGAACGATGTACTCAGTTTTGATCATGTAGGCTGTCTGGAATGCGGCAATTGCCGGCTTGTATGCGAAAGGCTGAATCAGGGACTTGAAGGTTATTCCTGGAATTATCCCTCTTTCGGAAAAGGCATTATTTTTCGCGAAGGATAGCTGCTGCCGCTGTAGTAGACTCTCTTGTGACTTAAGTACTGGTTGACAAATACTACCAGGGGAGTATACTTACAACTGAGTGACTTATTCTCAGGGCGGGGTGTGAATCCCCACCGGCGGTATCCCAGGTAAACTGGGGAGCCCGCGAGCGCTCTTCGTTTTGAAGAGGTCAGCAGAACTGGTGAGAGGCCAGTGCCGACGGTACAGTCCGGATGAAAGAGGATAAGGCAGTGATAGTTTTTATTACATCTGCCTATCTGATGCCCTGATTCGAAAGTAAGTCCGACTATATGAGTAGGAGGAATACTAATTGAATCAGAATTTACTAGTTCGATTTGGCAATCCCGAGGAAAGAGTGAAAAAGGCCATTGAAGCACTGCGTAACGGACAGGGGATTTTGGTGACTGACGATGAAGAACGGGAAAATGAGGGCGATATTTTCTTTGCGGCAGAGCATTTGAATGAAGCACAAATGGCAATGCTCATTCGTGAGGGCAGCGGTATTGTTTGCTTATGTCTCCCTGAAGAGCGAGTGCAGGCTTTAGAACTGCCGATGATGGTAGAGCATAATACAAGCAGCTTTCAAACGGCATTTACTGTTTCCATTGAGGCGGCCTGTGGAGTCACAACCGGTGTATCCGCCGCTGACCGCGTGACAACAGTGAAAGCCGCAATTGCCGAACAGGCCTGTGCTGCTAATCTGAGACGTCCCGGACATGTCTTTCCATTAAGGGCTAAGGCTGGTGGCGTGCTTGAGCGTCCGGGTCACACAGAGGCGAATGTTGATTTAATGCGTCTTGCCGGGCTAAAACCGTACGGGGTTTTATGTGAGCTTACTAATCCGGATGGAACAATGGCTCGTTTACCGGAGATTGTAGAATTTGCTATGAATCATAATATGACGGTTGTTACCGTGAATGATCTTATTGAATATCGCAAGAAAAATGTGGATGTACAATAGTTGGAATATCAAGTATAGTAATAATAAGTGAATAAGACAGCTAGGGGTGCCGAAATGGCTGAGAGGACACATGTCCAACTCTTAAACCTGATGTGGTTAGTACCACCGGAGGGAAGCTTTTTAATTAATACTTTAAAGCCTGCCTTGTGGTAGGCTTTTTTGTTATTTAGGATGAGGAAGGGGAGTAGCAATGAATTACACGACACAAATGGATGCTGCCAAAAAAGGGATTGTCACTGAGCAAATGCGCATAGTAGCAGAAAAAGAAAAGATGAGAATGGAGACGCTGATAGAATTGGTCGCGGCAGGGAAGGTGGTTATCCCTGCTAATAAAGGACACATTAGCTTAAGTCCCGAAGGTGTCGGCGCAGGCCTTAGGACAAAGATCAATGTTAACTTAGGTGTTTCCAAAGATTGCTGTGATATTAATTTTGAGTTGGATAAAGTAAAAAAAGCGATTGAGCTGAAAGCTGAAGCGATTATGGACCTCAGCTGCTATGGAAAAACACAGGAGTTCCGTCAAAAATTGGTAGAAATATCTTCTGCTATGATTGGTACGGTGCCGATGTATGATGCCGTAGGTATGCTGGATAAGGAATTAAAAGATATTACGGTTGATGAGTTTTTTGCTGTTGTGGAAAGGCATGCCCAGGATGGCGTTGATTTTATGACGGTCCATTGCGGTATTAATACTACGACTGCCGAGCGAGTGAAAAACAACAAGCGATTAACCAATATTGTTTCACGAGGCGGTTCACTGCTGTTTGCCTGGATGGAGCTTAATAAACAGGAGAATCCGTTTTACGAATACTTTGACCGCTTACTGGATATTTGTGAGCAATATGATGTGACACTTAGTCTGGGGGATGCCTGCCGCCCTGGTTCCATTAATGATTCAACCGATGCTGCCCAAATTGAGGAGTTGATCGTTTTAGGAGAGTTGACTAAACGTGCCTGGGCGAGAAATGTACAGGTAATGATTGAAGGTCCCGGACATATGGCGCTCAATGAAATTGCAGCGAATATGACAATTGAGAAAAAACTATGCCATGGTGCTCCTTTTTACGTACTGGGACCGGTGGTTACTGATATTGCCCCTGGGTATGATCATATTACCAGCGCAATCGGGGGCGCGGTGGCGGCAGCTAATGGGGCGGATTTCCTGTGTTTTGTAACTCCGGCGGAACACCTGCGCTTACCCACTCTGGAAGATATGAAAGAAGGAATTATTGCTACTCGCATTGCCGCTCATGCAGCCGACATTGCAAAAGGAATACCCGGTGCAAGAGACTGGGACAATCAAATGAGTGCTGCACGGGCGGATGTTAATTTTCCGCGGATGATCGAACTGGCGATTGATCCTGAAAAAGCCAGAAGATACCGGGAAGAATCGAAACCGGAATGTGAAGACACCTGTACGATGTGCGGTAAGATGTGTCCGATGAAAAATATGAAAAAAATCTTAAACGGCGAAGAAATTACTTTGAAGTAACAAAAAGCAGGGTAGCGATTTTATCAATTGCTACCCTGCTTTTTGTTAGGGCAATGTTCTGTTCACGTACTCGATGTCGGGATATAAAGTAGGCACTGTATTTTGTGTTTTTTTATCAGTTGATTCTACTGGAGCCTGCTCATTGTCAACAGCTGCTGTGGTTTTTTCATTGTCCATGCGATCACCTCCTGGGCTTAGTGTCTTGACCAAGTTAAATCTTAGTTTAGCCAGCGTGTCTTTTTTCGCACTGCTGCGTTGTCGTCGCCTTACATATTCCCGATTTGCGCGGACTCCTCCGCCTTGCATTGCAAAAAAATCTACACTGTCTAATTCTAATTCACAACTCGGTCAAGACACAGTTTGCCCAGAATGCTGTAAATCTGTGCATTCTGTAATGAAGAATAAGGAAGAACACCGGAAAATATTACGTTTGTCAGCATTTATCGTCATAAGGTATAATGGCGGTGTATGTTAGTGACTGATGGATTGCCTTCTAGTAAGGATGGAAATAATGAAAAGTTCTTTTAAGATGCTTGTTTTTCTTGCGATCCTGTCCCTGGCGCTGCCGGTTAATGCTGCTTATGGGGCAGCGCATGCGGCTACATATGCCGGTGTGCAGGGAAAGACAATTGTGGTAGACCCCGGTCATGGTGGAAGTGATACGGGTGCTATTGGGAGTAATAATATTGTTGAAAAAGATGTGACTCTGGGGATTGCGCTGGAACTGAAGAAAATGCTTGCTGCCAGAGGGGCTAATGTCGTGTTGACCCGTACCGCTGATAAAGATGTAGCCTATAAAGGGGCTTCAGATAAGGAAGAGCTCGCGGCCAGGGTTAATGTTGCCAATCGCATGGATGCCGATTTGTTTGTCAGTATTCACGCTGATGCTTTTTCAACGAATGAGGCGCAAGGTACTACAACTTATTTTTATGAAAAAACGAATGAGGATCGCCGCTTTGCCCAAATTCTGCAGAGCAACCTTGTGCGGCAGGTGGGCCTCTCTGACCGTGGTTTTGAAGAAAATGATTTTTATGTGTTGGAAAACACACATATGCCAGCAATTCTGGCAGAGGTAGCTTTTATTTCTAATCCCCAGGAAGCCAGGCTGCTTAGCAAGACGACGTTCTGGCGTAAGGCTGCTTTGGGACTTTACAATGGAATAAACAGTTATTTTTCAACAGCGAAATAAAGAGCAGGCGCCGGTATATACCGCGCCTGCTCTTTGTTAGTTAATCACTCAAGTTCTTCCAGCCGCTGCAAGCCTTCAATGCCGCCAACCACGATTAATACATCTTCAGAAGTAATTTTATCGCTGGGATGGGGCGGTACAATGATTTTATCGGCCCGTTTAATGGCAACAACGTTCATTTCATATTTAGCGCGCAGATTGGCTTCAGCCAGGCTTTTGCCGATAAGAGACTGAGGTGCGTTGATTTCTACAAGGCTTAAGTTAGGTGAGAGCTCAATATAATCAAGAACGTTGGTGGAAACTAAATTATGTGCTACCCGCTGGCCCATATCGCGTTCGGGATAAACAATCCGGTCAGCGCCTATTTTTTTCAGCATTTTACCGTGCAGTTCGTTGCGCGCTTTTGCAACAATGTGCGTAACACCCATATCTTTTAACAACAATGTAGTCAGTACATTCGCCTGCATATCTTCACCAATTGCGACTACTACTACATCAAAATTACGTATTCCCAGTGTCTTGAGGGCAGCTTCATCTGTTGTATCTGCGACTGCTACATGGGTAACCTCATCACTGAGTTTTTGTGCTTTTTCCTCATCTGAGTCAACTGCTAGTACGTCGTGTCCGGAACGGGCCAGGGTAAGCGCTACACTTGCGCCAAATCGTCCCAGGCCTATTACTGCAAATTGTCGTTTTTTCTTCGCCATACACTCTATCTCCTATTATAAATTAGCCAATTATGATTTTTCCCTCAGGGAAATGAACGGACTGCTTCTTTTCTCTTAGTGCCAGAGCAAGTGCCAGCGTGACTGGACCGACCCGGCCGGCAAACATGGTAATGATTAACCAGAATTTGCTGGAATCACTTAAGGCAGGCGTAATTCCTGTTGAAAGACCTACAGTACCGAAGGCAGAAACAACTTCGAACAAAAGGCTGATGAAGGGGTGGTTTTCTTGAATTACCAACATCATTGTAATAAAGATAACAAGCAAAGAAGCAATAAAAGCTACTGCGAAAGCTCTGTAGATGATCTGCCGGGGGATGGATCGATGAAAGACCTCAATATCCTGTTTGCCGCGAATGATGGCCCAAACTACCAGCATGAGTACGGCAAAAGTTGAGGTTTTAATGCCGCCCCCCGTTGAGCCTGGCGCTGCGCCGATAAACATTAAGATACTCATGAAAAACAAGGTGGCTGTTTCTAAGCCGCTGATAGAGATTGTATTATAGCCGGCGCTGCGGGTAGTGACAGACTGAAAAAAACTGCTGAGAACTTTGTCCGGCCAACTGAGCGTTCCCAGTGTGGCAGGATTGTTATACTCGAGCAGGAAGATAACAATCGTTCCTGTCAGCAGCAGTACAGTGCTTGTTACTAGGACAATTTTAGTGTGTAACGATAGTCGTGTAAAGCTGCGTGTTGTCCATACATCGGCAATGACGGCAAAGCCCATTCCTCCTAACAGTACGAGCGTGGCGACTGTTAGGTTGATGGTAATGTCCGAAACATAGCCGGTAAGGCTTTTGGAGTTGCCGAGCAAATCAAAGCCCGCATTGCAAAAGGAAGAAATAGAATGCCAGTACCCCAGATAAATACTAGAAAGACCATATTCGCCATACCAGTGAAGGGCTAATATCGTGCCGCCAATAAATTCAATCAGAAAGGTCATTTTTAAAATGTAAATTGTGATCCGTACAATGCCGGACAACGTAAGCTGATTCAGTGCTTCTTGCATAATAAGCCGCTGTCGGAGATTAATCTTTTTTCCGATTAACAGGGCAATCAGGGTTGTCATGGTCATAATTCCTAATCCGCCGGCTTGAACCAGTAAAATAATGACAAGTTGTCCAAATAAGGACCAATAGGTTCCGGTGTCGACAACGATAAGACCGGTGATGCAAACCGCTGACGTAGCCGTAAACAAGGCGTCCACGAAATTGGTGGATTGTCCGCTGGCTGAAGAAATCGGCAGAGATAGCAGGAACGCTCCTAACAAGATGAGCGCAGCAAAGCTGGCTGATAAAATTTGATAAGGTGATAGTTTCCAACGGGAGATGTCAAGCAAGTTGCTTGTTCGATAGTTATTCAAAAAAGTCACTCCACTAATGCAATATGGTTGTACCTGGTAATTAGTAAACCCATTTTTTCCCTTTTTTATCCGGTCGCTTAGGAAGGAAGCACTGTCTATCTAATCGGAAAGCTGTTGCCGCTTTCCGATTAGATCAAACAAGAGAACTCATTATTATTATACAATACTAGCAGCAGAATAAAAGGGCATCAGCAGGAACATTTATTTATCTTCCCAAACGCCTGTATATGGATTGTAAGAGCATTCGGAGGAACAGGCCAGCCAGCGTTTTGAAGAGTCGCTTCCCTGCGCCAGCGGGCGGCAGTCACCGCAAGCATAGCGGTATTCACAGTCTTGGCACTTTTCTACTTTATCCTTGGTAGTATGCCAGCAGTTCTGCATTTTTTCACCGTTAACAATTGCGGGTAAAGAATCTTGCAGGACATTGCCGCAAATCTGATTGCGGGCAAATATGCAGGGAATAACATCGCCATCCGACGTGATAGCCAGCTTTCCGGACAGGCAGGGATGAAAGGCGGTTGCCCGTGCAAAAGACTGACTGTCGGTATGAAAGGGCGGTTTAATAGGCGGTTTGCGGTAAGTCTGTGGCAGCAGTTCTTTGTCGTCACCCCGCCCAGTCGGACGGACTACGTCAGGGGGATTCACTTCAACGCCCAGCTCATCGCATAATTTCATGATGTTGTCTACTTCCTGTTCATTGGGTTTCATAATGATGGATGCAATTCTAAGCGGAATCTCGGCTGCCAGGATCTTTTTGATATTGCCGAAGGTTTTGGCAAAACTTCCCGGATTAAGGGTTATTTGATCGTGAACAACGGCGTTGTCTGCATATATAGTCGTAGCAATACTGACGTTATGCTGTTTGAAAAACTCAATATCATCGTCGGTAATAATTGTGGCATTGGTAAATATTTCTATAAAATCATAGCCTTCGCTGGATGCTTTTTCCACTAATTGGCGCCACTGAGGATAGAATAAAGGCTCTCCGCCGATTAGCTGAATGGCAGTAGCGCCGATTTGCCGGGCCTCAGTGATTAAGGATAACCAACGTTCAAGCGGAACTTTGTCCGGCGTCTGGCAAGGGCCGCTGGCCGCATAGCAATGGAGGCAGCGGTTATTACAGTTGGAGGTCAGCTCAAGCCAGAGAAACTCGAGCGTTTCTTCGTTCCTTTGCAAGGCAGGATCAACGGCAGAGTCTTCTGAGCAGTCCGGCTCCAGGATATACATAGAGCCGAGCTCCTTGCTCACCAAATCGTTCAGGAATTTAAGAAAAATTTGATTGGCAGGATCGGAAATATCCATAAGGTCTTCAAGTGGAGCTGCCTGGCATTCTGTTATCAATTCAATGGCACCTCTGTTAATTGATAATACTTTGCCTGAATGTACGTTATATATGGCACCGCGTTTGGCTCCTTCTACAATATGGCAGTGCTTGTGCAATCGAAAATACAATGATAGGTCCCCCTTCCTCAATCTTTCCTACATCATATGAAGGGACACGGTCAGTTGTGAGAAAAGAAAAAGGCGCCAGCTGCAAGGCAGGCGTCTTAAGAAAATATTATCGTGGATAGCAATTCCAGGGGAAGCAGCCATTAGGGTTGCAGCTGATCCGGGGATAGCAGGAACGGGGAAAGCAACCAAAGCGAGGAAAGCATTGACGGCGCGGATTACAGCCAAAGCCGGCAATAAAGCCTACGCCTAAGCCGATTCCTAAAAACGGCAGACACCTTTCGTCGCGCCACTCGGCATCATCTTCATCATCCCAATCATCTTCAAAGCGGTCGCTCCAGTCGTATATTTCAGGATCTTCCCATCTGGGCCGGTTATATCGGTTGTTTCTCACGAGGCGCAGCCTCCTTTATTAAAAGTAGAGAATTACTCTTGGTACATAATATGTAGAAGTATAGGGAAGGGTGAAACATAAAATAGAAAATACATAAATCTGCGTTGACAATAACAGGCGGGCTGGCTATAATAGAAGATGTTGCCAAGCTAATAACACTTATGCGGAAGTAGCTCAGCGGTAGAGCATCGCCTTGCCAAGGCGAGGGTCGCGAGTTCGAATCTCGTTTTCCGCTCCACAAACCCGACAATTTTTGTTGGGTTTTTTCATGTTGCCGAATCAGGCACAATCTCTTGTTTTTGTCATACTCTTATGGTATGATTTAGGGTATGGCATGCCCTCGTTTTGCCTGCTGGTAATTTTTTCTGTCAATATGGGTATACTGTTTGACAGCCAGGTAATGCCGAACGCATTTCTAAGGAGGAAAGTACATAAATGAAGGTAATAGCGGAAAGAATAGACAATCATAAAATGGTGTTAGAAATGGAAGTGCCCCAAACCGAAGTAACAAAAGCGGTGAATAAGGCATATCAGAAACTGGCTAGCCGCGTAAATGTTCCGGGCTTCCGTAAAGGCAAGGCTCCCCGTAAAGTGCTTGAGTCACGTATTGGTAAAGAGGCAATTCTGGATGAGGCCTTTGAAATACTTGCTCCCGAAGCTTATAACAAAGCCTTGGAAGAACAAAAGGTTGAACCCGTGACCCGTCCGGAGATCGAGGTTATTACATTCCAGGAAGATCAACCATTAAAGTTCAAAGCAACAATTGTTACTAAACCTGAAATTCAATTAGGCGAATACAAAGGCGTTAAAGTTGAGAAAGCTGCTGCTGTAGTGCAAGATGAAGAAGTTGCCCGTCAACTGGACAGCCTGCGCAATCGTCATGCCAAAATGGTAGTAGTTGAAGATGCTGTACTTGCTAGTGGAGATTTTGCAATCATCGACTTTGACGGTTTCGTTGATGGTCAGCCTTTTAAGGGCGGCGATGCAAAAGGCTATCCGCTGGAAGTTGGTTCAGGCAGCTTTATCCCGGGCTTTGAAGATCAATTGCTGGGAGCAAAAGCCGGCGATGAAAAAACTGTAACTGTCACATTCCCCGAAGACTACTTTGTGCCTGAATTAGCAGGCAAAGCAGCCGAGTTCAAAGTAAAAATTCACGATATTAAACGCAAGGAAATGCCTGAAGTGGATGATGACTTTGCTAAAGATGTCAGTGAGTTTGAAAGCCTAGAGGAATTAAAGGCTGATTTGAAGAATAAGCTAGAACAGACTGCAGTTGAAAACGCCGAACGCGATTTCCGCAATAATTCCATTAAAGCGGCTGTAGACAATGCAACTGTTGAGATTCCGGAAGTAATGATTGAACAGCGCATCGGACAAATGATTCAGGACCTGCAGGTTAGCCTGGAAAACCGGGGAATGAAACTGGATGCTTATCTGAAATACTCCGGTATGGATATTGCCAAGCTTAGAGAGAATTACCGCGAAGCAGCTGCTGTCAATGTCAAAACTGATTTGCTTCTGGAAGCAGTGGCAAAAACAGAAAAAATTGAAGTAACTTCTGAGGATATGGATGCAGAAGTAGCTGGAATGGCCCAAAACTTTGGTGCAGACCCTAAAGATGTATGGGAAATTATTCGCAAAGAAGGCCGTATTATGGGACTGGTAGATTCAGTCGTACGGAAGAAAGCAGCCCAGTTTATTATTGATAACGCAGTTAAGGCGTAAGCAGCATAAAGTTGGGTAAATAAAATTAACCCGAGGTGGTTTTCGTGTCTTATGTGCCAATGGTAGTTGAGCAATCTAACCGAGGTGAACGGGCTTATGATATATATTCCCGTTTACTCAAAGACCGCATTATTTTCATAGGCGGTCCGATTGATGATCATGTGGCGAATTTAATCATTGCTCAATTGTTGTTTTTAGAAGCAGAAGATCCTGATAAGGATATTCACTTGTATATTAACAGCCCTGGTGGTGTTGTAACAGCCGGTTTGGCAATTTATGATACTATGCAGCACATCAAGCCGGATGTATCAACGATTTGCCTTGGCTCTGCCGCCAGCATGGGAGCACTTCTCCTTTCGGCCGGTGCTGCAGGCAAGCGGTATGCTTTGCCCTATGCGCGCATTATGATTCACCAGCCTTTGGGCGGCGCTCAGGGTCAGGCTACCGACATTGAAATTCATGCAAGAGAAATTCTACGGTTAAAGGATGTGTTGAATGGAATTCTCGTTCAGCATACCGGTCAACCTCTGGAGAAAATTCAGCGTGATACCGAACGCGACTTCTTTATGTCCAGCCAGGAAGCAAAAGAATACGGTTTAGTTGATTCTATATTGGTCCGGGGTGAGCAACGCAAAGAGAGTCCCAAATAGAGAGGTGGTATTATGTTGAAATTTGGGGATGACAGGGGTCAGCTAAAATGCTCCTTTTGTGGAAAACTACAAGAACAAGTTAAGAAATTAGTTGCCGGACCAGGTGTCTACATCTGCGATGAGTGCATCGAGCTTTGCAACGAAATTATTGAGGAAGAACTGAGTGAAGATGTAGGTCTTGAGCTTAGAGATATCCCCAAGCCAAAGGAAATTAAGGATATTCTTGATCAGTATGTCATTGGTCAGGATGAAGCTAAAAAGAGTCTGGCTGTAGCTGTTTACAATCATTACAAACGCATTAATTTAGGTGCTAAAGTAGATGATGTGGAACTGCAAAAGTCAAATATTGTTATGCTGGGACCTACTGGTAGCGGCAAAACATTATTAGCGCAGACGCTTGCTAAATTGCTTAATGTTCCTTTTGCAATTGCTGATGCCACCTCATTAACGGAAGCAGGTTATGTGGGTGAGGATGTGGAGAACATTCTTCTCAAGCTCATTCAGGCAGCTGACTATGATGTGGAAAAAGCAGAGAAGGGCATTGTTTATATCGATGAAATCGATAAAATTGCCCGCAAATCGGAGAACCCTTCTATTACCCGGGATGTTTCCGGTGAAGGTGTTCAACAGGCTCTGCTGAAAATTCTTGAAGGCACGGTGGCCAGTGTGCCGCCACAAGGGGGACGCAAGCACCCTCATCAGGAATTTATTCAAATTGATACAACCAATATCTTGTTTATTTGCGGCGGCGCGTTTGATGGTATTGATAAAATCATCAGCACCCGGACCGGCAAAAAGACAATGGGCTTTGGTGCTGAAGTTCAGAGCAAAGAAAAGAAAAACATTGGCGAAATGCTTAAAAACATTTTGCCTGAAGATTTGCTTCGCTTTGGCTTAATCCCTGAATTTGTTGGCCGGTTACCGGTAATTGTTACTTTGGATGCACTTGACGAGGCGGCTCTTGTCCGTATTTTAGTTGAACCTAAGAATGCTTTAATTAAGCAATATCAGAAGTTCATGGAATTGGATAACGTTCAGCTTGAGTTCAAAGAAGATGCATTAAAAGCAATTGCAGCCGAAGCCCTCAAGCGCAATACTGGTGCTCGTGGCCTCAGGGCAATCATTGAGGCTATTATGCGCAACGTGATGTATGAGGTTCCTTCCCGGGCTGATGTATCAAAATGCATAGTGACCAAAGAGGTAATCACCAATAAGGAAGAGCCTGTAATGGTGACTGTTGAACGTAAAGCAAAGAAAAAAGAAGAATCGGCTTAAAAAAGAGGAGATAGCATCTCCTCTTTTTTTGTGCGAATTACGGCAGCACATTGCCTCTTTTTGCCAGGATAAAATAGATTGGACTGCCGATACTAACAGTGAAAATTTATTTTGCTGTGGAAAGGAGGTCGTTGGCAAAGTGGATTATGCCGTAAATGTAATCAGTTTGATTCAATTCTTTTTTGCCATCGTGATCGGTTTCTATTTCTTAAATCTTCTGCGTTCTCAACAAGGAAATAAGGTGGCAGTAGAGCGGGAATCGAAAAAAGAGATGGATAAATTACAGCGGATGAGAGAAGTTTCGCTGACTGAGCCGCTGTCAGAGAAAACCCGTCCTCAGACATTTGCTGAAATTGTTGGGCAGGAAGAAGGTTTAAAAGCACTTAGAGCTGCTCTTTGTGGTCCTAATCCACAACATGTGTTGATTTATGGCCCTCCTGGGATTGGTAAAACCGCTGCAGCGCGTTTGGTACTGGAAGAAGCAAAACGTAATCCTTTATCACCGTTTAATCTCAGTGCCAAGTTTATTGAAATGGATGCTTGTACAGCGCGGTTTGATGAGCGGGGAATTGCCGATCCTTTGATCGGAACGGTACATGATCCTATCTATCAGGGAGCCGGTGCGATGGGGATGGCTGGCATTCCGCAGCCAAAACCGGGGGCAGTTACCAAAGCACACGGAGGAATTTTGTTCATTGATGAGATTGGTGAATTGCATCACATTCAAATGAATAAATTGCTAAAGGTGCTTGAAGACCGTAAGGTATTTCTCGAAAGCTCGTACTACAATAGTGAAGACACGAATATCCCTTCACACATTCATGACATTTTTCAAAATGGACTGCCTGCCGATTTTCGTATGGTCGGCGCTACTACCCGGATGGCAACTGATATTCCACCTGCAATTCGCTCCAGATGCGTAGAAATTTATTTTCGTCCTCTGCTGGCAGACGAAATTGCTGATATTGCAAACAATGCTGTCCGGAAAATTGGTTTTGAAATTGAACCAGGCGCATTATCGATTTTGAAATCTTATGCATCGAATGGCCGTGAAGCAGTCAATATGATTCAAATTGCTGCAGGGATAACATTAAATGAACACAAGAAAGTCATCAGCCAGGCTACGGCAGAGTGGGTAATCAATTTTGGTCAGTATAACCCAAGACCAGACAAGAAAATACCGCTGGTACCACAAGTGGGGATAGTGAATGGCCTAGCTGTCTTTGGTCCTAACATAGGGACTGTGATGGAAATCGAAGTATCAGCTGTTCCTAATCTGCACGGAAATGGCAAAGTCACGATTACCGGTGTAGTTGAAGAAGAAGAAATAGGAACTCCGGGAAGAACAATACGGCGCAAGAGCATGGCTAAGGGTTCAATGGATAATGTACTTACTGTACTCGCGAACCTTTTTGGTATTGAATTTCAGAAGTATGACATTCATATTAATTTTCCTGGCGGCGGACCAATTGACGGGCCATCAGCAGGGGTAACCGTGGCAACGGCAATTTATTCGGCAGTAAAAGGAATTCCCATCGACAATACGGTTGCTATGACAGGCGAAATCTCCATTCGTGGTTTTGTGAAGCCCGTTGGTGGCGTAAGTGCAAAAGTAATAGCTGCTAAGCAAGCCGGAGCAAAAAAAGTGATTATTCCTAAAGAAAACTGGCAAGAATTGTTTACTACCTTGGGTATTGAAGTCATCCCGGTAGAGTCAATTAGTGAGGTAATTAAGCATTCGCTGCTTGAGGTTCGTGAAGAAGCGCCGCGTCTTGAAGTGGCTGTGCCGCAAAATGATTTGCTTACGGCTGCTGGTGTGCCGATGTAAACGATATGAATAAAGCTAAGCCGGGAATTTTTCCTGGCTTTTTTATTTATTTAAAAATATTATTTTAAAATAATTGTTTTAATTTTCCTCTTTTATTAGCGAAGAAAAGGGATTTTGCTATCTTGCTAAGAATATTTATAAATAGTAACGCCAAACTAAGACTGACATTGTGCATTCATAAGGAGGTTCCCTATCGTGTCTAAAAAACGCTTAATTCCCTTATTGCCATTGCGCGGCATATTGGTTTTTCCATATATGATTATTCACCTGGATGTAGGTCGCGAAAAATCGATTAGTGCATTGGAAGAAGCAATGGTCCATGATCGCTTGATTATGTTGGCCAGCCAAAAAGATGCCCAAAATGATAAACCCCTCCCGGAAGATATTTTCTCGACCGGAACTGTTGCTGAAATTAAACAATTGCTTAAACTGCCTGGTGGTACTATCCGCGTATTAGTAGAAGGCTTGCATCGGGCTAAGATTGAAAAGTTTATTGAGCTTGATCCTTACTATCAAGTAGAAGTAAACGAGTTTGAAGAGATGGAAGGAAAGACCCCCGAAGTAGAGGCTCTCACTCGTTCTGTTATTCACCAATTTGAGCAATGGGTGAAATTAAGCAAGAAGATTCCTCCCGAAACCTTGGTTTCGGTGGTTACTGTGGAAGAGCCTGGCCGGCTCGCCGATCTGATTGCCAGTCATTTATCCTTGAAGATTGAAGATAAGCAAGCCCTGCTTGATGCTATCACGGTAAAAGACCGGCTGGAGAAGCTGTGCGAAATAATTGGCCGTGAAATGGAAATTCTTGAGCTGGAAAAGAAAATAAATGTTCGCGTTCGCAAGCAGATGGAAAAAACGCAAAAAGAATACTATCTGCGGGAACAGCTAAAGGCAATTCAAAAAGAACTTGGCGATAAAGATGATCGTATGGCGGAAGTCGATGATTACCGCCAACGGCTGAAGGAACAAGCTCTGCCCAAAGAAGTGGCAGAAAAAGTCACTAAGGAAATCGAACGATTAGAGAAAATGCCGCCGATGGTAGCAGAAAGTGCTGTTATACGTACTTATCTGGACTGGTTATTAGCGCTGCCCTGGAGCAAAGAGACAACAGACCGCTTGGATGTAAAGCTGGCGGAAGATACCTTAGATGAAGATCATTATGGGCTAGGCAAAGTGAAGGAACGGATTTTAGAGTATCTTTCCATCCGTAAACTGACACAAAGCATGAAGGGGCCGATTTTGTGCCTTGTGGGGCCGCCTGGTGTCGGTAAAACTTCCTTGGCTCGCTCCATTGCCCGTGCTATGGAGCGGAAATTTGTTCGTGTTTCACTTGGCGGCGTAAGAGATGAAGCCGAGATTCGCGGGCATAGGCGCACTTACGTTGGTGCATTGCCGGGGCGTGTCATTCAGGGAATGCGAACCGTCGGTTCCAAAAACCCCGTATTCTTATTAGATGAGATCGATAAGATGAGTTCTGATTTTCGCGGTGATCCATCGGCAGCGTTGCTTGAGGTGCTTGATCCGGAGCAGAATAACACCTTCAGCGACCATTATGTGGAAGTCCCTTTTGATTTGTCACGTGTGCTTTGGGTGGTAACGGCCAATGTTATGCACAATATACCGCGCCCCTTGCTTGATCGCATGGAGATTATTTCTATTCCTGGGTACACGGAAGAAGAAAAAGTGCAGATTGCCAAGCGCTATTTGATTCCGAAGCAAGTGCGTGAACACGGACTTACGGATAAGCAGGTCGTATTTACCGAAGGTACTGTCCAAAAAGTAATTCGCGACTATACACGGGAATCGGGAGTGCGCAATTTGGAGCGCAGTATGGCTACGCTCTGCCGGAAAGTGGCGCGTCAAATCGTACAGAATGAGCGTACCAGCATTAAAATTACGACGCAGAATCTGCATACGTTCCTTGGTGCTCCGAAATATCGCCATGCGCATGCTGAGAGCAATCATCAGATTGGAGTATCTACCGGCCTGGCCTGGACTGAAGTTGGCGGCGATGTTCTGGCAACAGAAGTATCCATTATGAAAGGGAAAGGCAAGCTTACGCTTACTGGTCAATTAGGAGAAGTCATGCGTGAATCTGCGCAGGCTGGTTTTAGTTATATCCGTACCAAAGCAAGCGACTTAGGCATTGATCCTGAGTTTTACGAGAAGACTGATATTCATATTCATCTTCCCGAAGGAGCGATTCCCAAAGATGGTCCTTCTGCCGGAATTACGATGGCAACGGCAGTAGCCTCTGCATTAACAGGCAAAGCAGTTCGGGCTGACCTGGCGATGACCGGTGAAATTACGCTTCGCGGTCGCGTATTGCCTGTTGGTGGGATTAAAGAAAAAGTATTGGCTGCTCATCGGGCTGGTATTAAGAAAATCATTCTTCCTCAGGAAAATAAACGCGATTTAGATGAATTGCCAGCAAATGTTAAACGAAGTTTAGAATTTGTGCTTGTTGAGCACATGGATGAAGTTCTTAAGAATGCATTGGTGGCTGAATGATGAATGGATCCGATGTTTCAAAACTTCATATATTAAATGCTAAATACCTGGCCTCTGCAGTACGCCCCGATCAATATCCACCTGGTGACGTGTTTGAAGTAGCGTTTATTGGACGCTCTAATGTGGGCAAATCTTCATTGATTAACTCATTGTGCCGTCATCGGGGCTTAGCGTTAGTTAGCGGCAGACCGGGAAAAACACAAACAGTAAATTTCTTTTCCGTTAATACTAAGCTGGATGATGAACAGCGCATGGAATGGTTTCTAGTTGATTTACCCGGATACGGCTATGCTAAAACGGCAAAATCTAATAAAATGCAATGGTCTAAGTTTATCAGTCAATATATAACAGAATCACCGCGTTTACGCTTAGTCTGCCAGTTGATTGATATTCGCCATGAGCCCATGGACAGTGATAAAGAGGCCTACAAGTGGCTTAGCCAGGGGCCGGCACCCGTGCAGCTGGTTGCTACTAAAGCCGATAAGCTTAACCGGTCGCAAATTAAGAAAAACACCGATACTATTGCTAAACAATTAGGTGCTTCAGGCGGCATCATTCCCTACTCGGCATTAAAGGGCGATGGCCGCAATGAGTTACTTGACGCAATTGCCAAAATTTTGCTACAATAATGATAAATGGCAGGTGACAGCGCCAGCTGTTACCTGCTATTTGTATAATCGGTACCTTTATTCTAATAATGAAAGGCAGTGAACTATGCTTGCTAACTTCATTTGATAAGGCGCTGCTGAATATTGTGCAGACAGATTTGCCTCTTACCAAACGGCCATTTGCTGATTTAGCTGCGCGGCTGGACGCCGAAGAGGCGACGGTATTAGAGCGTTTGCGCTATCTAAAGGACAATGGCTATATTCGCCGGATGGGTCCTTTTTTTGACTCCAACAAGCTTGGCTACCTAGGTACGCTGGTGGCTGCGAAGGTAGCACCGGAGAAATTGGCGGAAGTTGCACGGTTTATTAATGAGTATCCAGGAGTTACACATAATTACGAGCGTGAAGGAGAATTCAATCTCTGGTTTGCGTTGTTAACACCGGATCTTTGCCTGCAGGAACAAATTATAGCCGTTATTCAAGAGCAGCCGGGAGTTCAACGGATTATTAACCTTCCTGCAACGAAGAAGTATAAAGTCAGTGTTCAGTTTAGACTGGAATAATAGTCGTAATGAGTCAAGGTAGGTGTTGTATTTGTTAGATGCTTTGGATAAAAAGATCATTGCTGCCATGCAAGAAGAGTTTCCATTGACAGAAGAACCCTATCGTGTACTTGCTGATACATTACAGATCAGTGAAGATGAATTAATGGAGAGGCTGCAAAATTATAAGCAGAATGGCCAGATGCGCAAGCTGGGCGCCGTACTCAAGCATCGCGAAGTCGGCTATGCTGCAAATGCACTGTGTGCCTGGGTGGTACCGGTTGAGCAGCAGGATGATATTGGTAAAATGATGATTGATCATCCGGCGGTAACCCACTGCTACGGCAGGCAAGTCTCTGAGGGGTGGCCTTATAATTTTTATACAATGATCCACGCCCATACGCGCGAAACCTGTTGTTCGATAGCCGCTGAACTTTCGCAAAATGCGCAGATCCCCGAATATACCATGCTGTTTAGTACAAAAGAGTGGAAAAAGACAAGTATGCGTTATTTTCAGGAAACAAAATAAGAACGATGAAAGGGAGACTACCTCACTAATGCTTGAGGCAGTCTCTCTTTTTCTCTCTGCATTTTTTCGTGGTGACAGGTGGGGACGTTCCTTTTTTGTCATAAAGTTGACAAAAAAGGAACGTCCCCACCTGTCCATAAGAAGGACTTGGTGTAAACGAAGTCCTTTCTAATGCTCAAATGTATTTACTGGGATTTAAATGGATAGCCTATAAATTGCCCGGAAAAAATAGGTGTATAAAGACTGGCCGGAATGCGCTTGTTTTTATAGTAATGGCCTAAATTTATAGGAGGGTGTTTGTATGGCTGAAGTGTCACTAAAAGGTGAACAGAGAGTATTTATGACAGGTAATGAAGTCGTGGCCTGGGCGGCTGTAGCCGCAAAGGTTGACATTATCTATGGCTACCCCATTACACCGCAAAACGAAATTATGCACTATTGGACAAGGCTGGCTCCCAAGTATGACAAGAAGTTCTTGCAGACAGAGGATGAGATATCTGCAGGCTTTGCTACGCTTGGAGGAGTTCTTGCCGGCAGAAAGGCCTTTACTGCATCAGCTGGTCCAGGAAATGTATTGATGCAGGAATCAGCTAGTATGGCTGAGATGATGCGTTTGCCGATTGTTTATGTTATCCAGCAGCGGGGTGGACCTTCAACAGCTACTGTCATTTACGCACAGCAGGAGGTTACCCTCACGACCTTCGGCGGTAATGGGGAAGGCCACCGTATTGTCTATTCAACAGCAACACATCAGGAGATATTCGACTATACAATTAAGGCCTTTAATGTAGCTTGGACCTATCGTTTTCCTACTTTTATTTTAGGTGATGGTTATCAGGCTAAAATGAGAGAGCCGTTGACCATGTATGATCCCGAAGAAAGAGGCATTAAGCTGGTGAAGCCGGAGCCGATTATTGGGGATACGACTGCAGGCAAGAAATTTAAGCACTTACGCAATACATATAATACGGAAGATGAATTGTATGATGTGGTAATGTCCAATCAGCGGGACTGGGAAGCAATGGCGCCCGAGGTGATTGAGTGGGATGAAAAAGGCTGTGACGATGCTGAAGTTATCCTGCTAACCCATGGTATTGTATCCCGCGCTGCTAAAGGGGCGTACGACCAACTGCGGGCACAGGGCAAGAAAGTCGGTTTCTTCCGCCCGATTACACTGCGGCCTTTTCCGGATGAGCAGCTCAAAAAGGCGATTAAAAATGCTAAAAAGCTATTTATTGCCGAATCAGCATATGGGCAATTGGTCAAACTTGTACAAAATGCGCTGTACGGCAGCACAATAGAGATTGTTCCGATGCTGCGGCCGGGAGTCGGAATTACTACGGAAGAAATTATTGACGAATATAATAAATTGTAAAGTTGCCGAAGGAGGAAACGCTATGCAGGAAGTTAAAAAAGATCATGTTCTCCAGCCACCCATGCCTTCATGCTGGAATGAGGAAACCAAACCGCATAAATTCTGCCCGGGCTGTGGACATGGTATTATCCTAAAGGCTTTAGGTGAAGCGATTGATGAATTGGGGATCAAAGACAAGCTTGTTTATGGCTGTGACATAGGCTGCTCATTACTGGCCTGGGATTTCTTTGCTGTTGACACCGTACAAACCCACCATGGCCGTACTACCCCGGTTATTACCGGCATTAAGCGGGCAAACCCGGAGGTTATTGGGGTAGCGTATATGGGTGATGGCGGTGGCTATGCAATTGGCTCACAGCATTTATTCAATGCTGCTGTCAGAAATGAGAAGATTACCGTCATTTTATGCAATAACTGTAATTATGGAATGACTGGCGGGCAAATGGCACCAACGACCTTGCCTGGCATGAAAACAGAAACAACACCATACGGACGCGACACAGAGCAAACGGGTCAACCGACGAAAGGGCCTGAAATGGTTGCGGCAGTCGCTCCTGAGGGGGCATATGTTGCCCGTGGCACTATTGCCAATGTACGTCAGTTAAAAGGCTTTCTCAAAAAAGCACTGGAGAATCAAATTGCCGGCAATGGATTCTCTTTTGTCGAAGCCTTAGCCTCTTGTCCTACTAATTGGCGGACGAATGCTAAGCAAACCTGGGATTTTGTAGAAAAAGATATGCCTCAGTATTTTAAAGTTGGTGAACTGCGTACGCCGCAGGCAAAGGAGGGCTGATGTATGACAAAGGTCATTAAAATTGCCCTGGCCGGCGAAGGTGGACAGGGAGTACAATCGATTGCCGAAATTCTGGCAGAAGCTGCCAATGAAGAAGGAAAGCAGGCGCTTTATATTCCCAATTTCGGCGTAGAGCAGCGGGGCGGAGTATCCATAGCATATGTCCAGATCAGTGACGGGCCGATTGGTGCTCCTAAGTTTCAAAAAGCAGATATTCTTATTCCTCTTAGTCCGAGAGCCGTAAACCGGACCAAAATACATGCTGGTGCAAACACCGTTTATATTTATGACAATTCCCTCATTCAGGAGGGCGAAGTAAACGATAATATCGTTGGATTACAGTATTTTGATGTGACGCCACCCTGCCCCACGGCAGGGATGCCGGGCGCTCCCGAGACGACTGTTGAGCGGCCTAATCAGGATTTGCAGCAGGAGCTGATCGCGGGAGAACCTAAAACCTGTTCATTTACCAAAGAAGGGCCGGGAATTAATCCCTCAGAGGTACCCAGTGAGGTTAAGCGGGTCATACCCATTCCGGCAAATGACATTGCTAAAGAGGAATTTCATCCGCGGGTATTCAACATGATTATTCTTGGCGCCGTTATTGCCGCTACCGATGTACTGCCGCTGGAATCCATTAAGCAGGCATTGGAATCAAAGCTAGGCGACAAATTTAAAGCGAATCCCGATTTGCGGAATATGAATTTTAAGGCATTAGAGCGGGGTTATGACATTGTGAAGGGCTCGATGTAGGAGGGTTTGAAATGGGGAAAACAAATTGGGTTTCATCCAGCTATGAGAATGCTAAGGGAAGCTGGTCCATTTTTCCGGGGCTGTGCAAAGGCTGCGGATTGTGTATTGAGAAATGTCCGGTAAAGTGTATCAGCTGGTCCGATGATCTGGGCGTATATGGTACGCCGCGCGTGCAGGCTGATATGGAGAAATGCATCGTATGCGGCATTTGCCAAATGGTCTGCCCCGACTGTGCTATTCGAGTGGAAAAGAAGAAATAGTAGACGATGCTCGGAGAATCGTGTATTATAGAGAAAGAATTCCGATAAAGGTGATACGATAGTGAGGAATAGCTCTATTTTTGCGATGGTGACAGGTGATTTGACACTTGTCGAAGCTGAATTACTTTCTGTAATACAAACTCCGGTTCAAATGTTAGCCGATATTAGCGTACATCTTACTAAGGCGGGAGGCAAACGCTTGCGGCCCGCCTTATATTTATTGTGTGCTAAACAGGGGCTTTCGAGCAGCAATGATAAAATTTCCGTAGCAGTAGCCATTGAACTGATTCATATGGCTACTTTGGTTCATGATGATGTTATTGATAATGCCGCTACACGGCGAGGAATTGCGACTGCCAACGCGCAATGGGGAAATCATGCATCCGTACTATCAGGTGACTATCTTTTTGCAAAAGCGTTTTCAATGGTTGCCGCTAAAGGAAATAATGAAATCTTGCGCATCTTGGCGGATATTATTAGTTCCATGTGTGAAGGTGAGATTGTTCAAATTAAAGAGAGCTTTAACCCAGACCAGTCGGAAGCTGATTATTATGATCGCATAGCGAAGAAGACGGCTGATTTCATTGCCGGCAGCGCCCGCATGGGAGCAATTACGGCGGGTATGTCTGCAGCAGATACGCAGGCTCTCCATGATTATGGATATGCTCTCGGAATGGCTTTTCAAATTACAGATGATATTCTTGATTTTACTTCTTCTGTGCAGCAGATGGGGAAACCGGCTGGTAATGACTTGCGTCAAGGTATTATTACACTGCCGATTATCCATGCGTTACGGGATCGTACCTCCGGGCAGCAGTTAAGGGAGATTATCCTGCGGCGGCAGATGAATGAAGCAGATCTAGAACAAGGTTTGTCGATCGTTCACAATGCGGGATCAATTGAGTATTCTTATAGCCAGGTTGCCCGCTATCTACAACAGGCACAAGATGTCCTGCCCCGCTCGCTTAACGAACCAGTGAGGGCAGCTTTGCTGGAGATGGCTGCTTTTGTGGGAAAACGTAACTATTAACCGTGGAGGCGACATGTTTAAGCCGGTTAAAACAACTAAAATATATGAAGAGATTATTCAGCAAATAAAAAAGCTGATTGTTGACGGCAAATTGCAGCCTGGTGATAAACTGCTTTCTGAGCGGGAACTGTCAGAAAAGATGGCGGTCAGCAGGCCGTCTGTCCGTGAAGCCTTTAGTGCGCTGGAAATGATGGGAATTATTGAGATACGGCCTGGTGAAGGAAGCTTTGTCCGGCAAATATCCTATGAAGGAATGCTTGAGCCGCTTTCGTTTCTGCTTCAGGTTGAAATCGATGATATCCTTCAGCTCCTTGAAGTCCGAAAAATACTGGAAATTGAAACTGCCGCACTCGCGGCAATTCGCGCGAGCAGTGATGATATAAAAGAGCTGGCGCAGGCATTGGATACAATGAAGGTTCAGGTTGGGGAAGGTGAAATTGGTGATGGCAGTGATGCTGCCTTTCATTTCACGATTGCCCGGGCGTCCGGCAATGCCATCCTTGTTCGCGTAATGAACAGTATATCTGACTTAATGACAAACACCTTTAAAACTGCACGGCAAAAGCTGTTTTTAGTAGAAGACATGCCGGACATTTTATATCATTCACATGAGTTGATTTTTACAGCAATAGCAGGTCATAATCCGCAATTGGCCCGCAGGTATATGCGTGAGCATTTAATATTGGTTGAGGATGTTATGAAGGGCTTGAAGACTGGCGGCATGACGTCAGTGAAAAAAATGAAAAGAATTGGCCCGGAACACGAAATCACCAAGGATTTTGGCTTTCCCTCGTAGAATAAGTGTACAATATTACAACTTATCTCTAAGACAGAGGGAAAGTTATTTTTTTCACAATAAAAATTCAGAATACTCTGACTTATGTTACTTATTTCACATACTTATCACATTGTGTTATGAGAATGGTATATTTTTCACAAAGTGTCAGTATTTTTTGGGGGAGGTGATAGAAGCGTAGCAGGTAGTTTAGGTAAAGGTCACTAACATTGCAAAGGAGTGTATTAAATGACGTGGGTCCAAGAGTATAATCCGCTTGGTAATATCGGTCTTTCTGCGCTGGTTGCTGCTATTCCGCTGTTCTTATTATTATATATGCTTGGAGTTAAGCGGGTTAAAGGTCATATTGCAGCTGCAGCTGGAGTGACTTCGGCTGTATTAGTAGCAATAGTAGTCTGGAATATGCCAATCAGCTTAGCAATCAGTGCGACGCTTAATGGAGCTCTTTATGGAATTTTTCCTATCGTGTGGATTGTAGTTACTGCTATTTGGGTCTACAATATGTCAGTTGAGTCAGGAGAATTTGAAATCATTAAGAATTCCCTAGCTTCCATTACGGATGACCGGCGTCTGCAGGCGTTATTTATCGCCTTTGCATTCGGCTCTTTTATTGAAGGGACAGCAGGGTTTGGTACACCTGTAGCAATTACTGCCGCCATGCTGGTAGGGTTGGGCTTTAACCCTGTATATGCGGCAGGCATTTGTTTAATAGCGAATACTGCACCGGTTGCCTTTGGTGCTATTGGTATTCCTATTGTAGTTGCAGCTCAGGTATCGGCTCTGGATATTATGAAAATCAGTCAGGTTGTTGGGCGCCAGCTGCCGTTTCTTTCGCTGATTGTGCCATTATGGCTGGTTGTTACGATGTGTGGCTGGAAGCGGGCTATGGAAGTTCTTCCCGCTGTTCTTGTTGCTGGTATCTGTTTTGCCGGCACACAATTTTTCACATCGAATTATGTCAACGCATATTTGCCGGACATTACGTCCGCAATTGTCACTATAGTCGGGCTGCTTGTTTTCCTGAAGTTCTGGAAACCGGCTAAGGTGTGGCATTTCCCGGATGAAAAACCTGCTGCAGGCGGCAAAGTACAGTTAAAGTACTCGACAGGCGAAGTATTGAGAGCCTGGGGTCCTTATTTGATATTAGCCTTATTGGTATTCTTATGGGCCGATGATAAGTTCTTAAAATTCAAACTCACTTTATTGAAAATCGATCAGTTAAATCCCTTATTCCTAATCTCGTGGCCCGGACTTGACGGCCTCATCCAGAAAGCTCCCCCTGTAGTCGCTAAGGTAAGTGCATATCCGGCGAAATACATGGTTAATCTCCTGTCTGCTGCCGGAAGTGCTATCTTTATTTCGGGGCTGTTATCGGTATTGATTATTCCTAATTATAGTTTTGGCAGAGCATTTAACTGTCTTGGACGTACCATTGTGCAGCTGAAGTTTCCCATTGGTACGATTGCGATGATCTTGGGATTAGCCTATATCATGAACTATTCTGGCATGAGCTCAACTCTCGGTCTGGCTTTTACGGCCACTGGTTCCATGTTTCCTTTCTTTGCGCCTATCCTGGGCTGGCTGGGTGTATTCCTTACCGGTTCGGATACATCGGCGAATGCCTTGTTCGGTTCTATGCAAAAGACTGCAGCCGAGCAGATTGGCGTGGACCCACACCTGACTGTTGCTGCTAACTCATCAGGTGGTGTTACTGGCAAGATGATTTCTCCCCAGAGTATTTCGGTAGCAACTGCTGCAACCGGGTTAGTGGGTGAAGAAGGCACAATCTTCCGGTTTACAGTACTTCATAGTTTGGCGATGTTGTTATTTATGTCGGTGCTTACCTTACTTCAAGCTTATGCTTTACGCTGGATGCTGCCTTAACAAGGCGGAGAGATAACAGTCTGCCGGGTCTAATAGCCCGGCAGACTGTTTGTTTTTTCGAGCTTTGGTGTACCTACGAGCTTTTGTCAGAATTGTTTTTTACATGACCGGCAGGTATAATAGAAGAGAGCAAGAACAGTGTTTTTTATGCTGCCAGTAGCAAGTACGCTGTAGAAGTGAAAAAAAGTGAGGATACTATAATGCCAGAAACGATACCGCCAACTGCTTCCGAGGATTCGTCACGTCAGCTTGTTGCTGTTTCAGAAGCACCGGCTGAAGAAGTTAATGAAGCGGAAATGTCCTTAATTGATCATTTGCAGGAACTTAGACGCCGTTTAATTATTTCTATTATTGCCGTTGTCATATGCAGCGGTATTACCTACTTTTACTCAGAAGAACTGATTCATTTTATTACGGCACCAGCAGGTAAACTGTATTATATGAATCCGGCTGAAGCTTTTTTCACCTATTTAAAAGCCTCTTTTTTTGCGGGCCTGCTTTTAGCTTTGCCTGTGGTTTTGTACCAGCTATGGGCATTTATTTTACCGGCTCTTACCAGGCAGGAGCGTAAGGTTTCTTTTGTACTGGTGCCTTCATCAGTATTGCTGTTTTTTACGGGTCTGGCTTTTTCTTATTTTTTCGTTTTACCTGCAGGTATTAAGTTTTTTGTTGGATTTTCTACTGCTGAGTTACAGCCGCTCTTTTCGATAGGCCAATACTTTTCCTTTGTAGTCTCTTTCTTACTGCCCTTTGGAGTTGTTTTTGAATTGCCATTATTTTTGGTTGTTTTAGCTAAAATGGGAGTGATCACATCAGCGTATCTGATCGGTAAGCGAAAGATGATGCTAGTCATGTCTTTTGTTGTGGGAGCGGTCATCTCGCCTACTCCGGACGTTTTTTCGCAGACAATGATCGCCATTCCAATTCTTGTATTGTATGAGCTTAGTATTTTATTGGTAAAATACATATTGGGCAAATAATAACTGCTGCTGGAGATGGACATTCTTGACATAAGAGTTATGAATTGGTATGATAATGCCAATATAATAAAAAACGGCAATGACAGGAAAGAGTAGCGGCATACTCCCTCAGAGAGAGCGTCTCCCGGCTGAAAGGGCGCTTGGGAAAAAAGATGCTGCCAAGTCGTCCTTGAGCTGACAGGCTGAATGTAAGTAGGTTTGTCCGTAGCCGGCACGTTACGCCGTATGAGAGCCTGCTTATGCAGGAATATAGGTGGTACCACGGAAGCAAACTCTTTCGTCCTAATCAGGATGGAAGAGTTTTTATTTTAGGAGGAATTGATGATGGCTGATAATAATATTCCAACTGTTTACGATCCGCAGGCGGTTGAAGCTAAATGGTATAAGTTTTGGGAAGAGCATAATTTGTTCCATGCAGAGGTGGAGCCCGATAAAGATCCTTTTAGCATCGTTATTCCGCCGCCCAATGTTACCGGACAGTTGCATATGGGGCATGCTCTTGACAATACTCTCCAAGATATTCTTATTCGTTTAAAAAGAATGCAGGGCTATAACACACTGTGGATGCCAGGTACAGATCACGCTGGTATCGCAACACAGATTAAAGTAGAAGAAATGCTGCAGAAAAACGAAGGCTTAAGCCGCTATGATATTGGGCGGGAGAAGTTTATTGAACGCGTCTGGGAATGGAAGCACCAATATGGTGCACGCATCAGCGATCAGCTGAAAAGTCTGGGCGCCTCCTGTGACTGGAGCCGTGAGCGTTTTACAATGGACGAAGGCTGCTCGAAGGCTGTTCGTGAAGTATTTGTAAGCCTGTACGAAAAGGGCCTGATTTATCAGGGAAACCGTATCACCAACTGGTGCCCACGCTGTAATACCGCACTTAGTGATATAGAAGTGGAACATGAAGAAAAACCAGGTAATTTATATCATGTTCGCTATCCGGTAGAAGGAAAAGACGGCGAGTATGTGACTGTGGCTACTACAAGACCGGAAACAATTCTGGGGGATTCAGGGGTGGCTGTTCATCCCGACGATGAACGCTATTCGCGTTATGTCGGACATTACCTCATTTTGCCTTTGGTCGGACGGCGCATTCCTATTGTGGCTGACGAATACGTAGACCCTGCTTTTGGAACAGGTGCAGTTAAAGTGACTCCTGCTCATGATCCAAACGACTTCGATATGGGACTCAGACATAAGCTGGAGCAAATCGTCGTCATTAATCCTGACGGAACAATGGCCGCCGATACCGGTAAATATGCAGGGCTGGATCGCTATGAGTGCCGCAAACAACTGGTAAGCGATCTAAAAGAGGCGGGGAATCTTGTTGCTGTGGCTGAGCATACGCACTCAGTCGGACATTGCCAGCGCTGCACGACTGTTGTTGAGCCGTTAGTATCCAAGCAGTGGTTTGTCAAAATGGAGCCGCTGGTTAAGCCGTCAATAGAAGCAGTCACATCTGGCAGAATTAAATTTGTTCCTGAGCGCTTCACGAAGATATATATTAACTGGCTGGAAAACATTCGCGACTGGTGCATTTCCCGTCAGATTTGGTGGGGGCATCGTATACCTGCCTGGTATTGTGAGTGCGGTGAAACAATCGTTTCCCGTGATGCTGTTGCCGCCTGTCCAAAATGCGGTGGCAAAGTAGAACAGGATGCCGATGTACTTGATACTTGGTTCAGCTCAGCTTTATGGCCGTTTTCGACAATGGGATGGCCTGACAAAACGCCGGAGCTGGCACAATTCTATCCTACAAGTGTACTTGTAACCGGTTATGATATTATCTTTTTCTGGGTTGCCCGCATGATTACAATGGGGCTTGAATTTCAAGGTGAGATTCCCTTTCATCATGTCTTTATCCACGGCTTGATTCGCGATCCTCAAGGTCGTAAAATGAGCAAGTCCTTAGGCAATGGGATTGATCCCTTGGAAGTGATTGAAAAATATGGAGCCGACACGCTGCGCTTTACACTTGTAACCGGTAATACGCCAGGCAATGATATGCGCTTCTACTGGGAACGGGTAGAGTCGAGCCGTAACTTTGCCAATAAGATATGGAATGCATCCCGGTTTGTATTAATGAATCTCGAAGATTTTAAACCGGAGCAGCATTCGTTTCCGACTACACTGACGCTGGCTGACCGATGGATCTTGAATCGTTATGCTCACACCGTCAGTGAAGTAACGCGTAATATTGATAAGTTCGAGTTAGGTGAAGCTGCGCGTTTGGTTTACGAATTTATCTGGAACGAGTATTGCGATTGGTATATCGAGTTAGCAAAAAATCGTTTGTATAATAAAGAGGATGTCCAAAGCCGTGCTGCCGCTCAATATATTTTATGGTATATATTATCAAACACACTAAAACTCTTACATCCGTTTATGCCTTTCATTACTGAAGAGATCTGGCAGGCTCTGCCCCATGACGGGGAAAGTATAATGACGGCCGGGTGGCCTAAGCTGCAGCCTGAACTTCTGGATGAGGCCGCAGAGCAGCATATGATGACAATTATGGAAGCCATCAAGGCTATCCGTAATATGCGAGCCGAGGTAAATGTTCCGCCTGGCAAAAAAAGCGAAGTGATACTTCAAGTGGTTGCTCCCGAATTAATGACGGTGGTAGGGCAAAATGAACAATACTTTAAATCTCTTGCGGCTGCTGAAAGCGTTATGCTGCTTAACCGTAGTGCCGATAAACCGGAAAACGCAATGACAGCTGTAGTCAGCGGTATTGAAATTTATCTGCCGCTGAAAGGTCTTATTGATATAGAGAAAGAGACAGGAAGATTGAATAAAGAATTAGCTGTTTTGGATAAAGAGATTGCCCGGATTGTATCGAAGTTATCTAATGAGGGCTTTATTGCGAAAGCTCCTCCTGAAGTAATCGAGAAGGAGCGGGCAAAGGAACTGGAGTACCGTGAAAAACAGAGCGCAATCAATGAACGCCTGCAATATTTAGCCAGCTTATAATGATGGAAATGACGTATGAACAAGCACTTCTTTACTTGGAGTCCACTGGTAAATTCGGCATCAATCTAGGACTAAAACGCATTGAAAAAATGTTGGAGCTTATGGGCAATCCTGAGCGATGCTATAACACTGTTCATATTACCGGGACAAACGGCAAAGGTTCAACAACGGCAATTACTGCGGCTATTTTACAAGCTAGCGGCATTAAGACAGGCATGTATACTTCGCCTCATTTAATTGAGTATACAGAACGCATTGTAATTGACGGGCATCCTATTACGCAGCAGGAATTTGGGCGGATTGTTGCCTATACTAAGCAGTTTATCGAGCAAATGGTAACAGAGGGATGGGAACATCCTACGGAATTTGAAATTTTGACGGCGGCAGCATTTCATTGTTTTGCTGTTGCCGGCGTGGAGTATGCTGTAATTGAAGTGGGTTTAGGAGGCTTGCTGGACTCAACCAATGTAATTTTGCCGCAAGTGTCCGTTATTACGAATGTTACGCTTGAACATACCGATCGCTGCGGGACTACTGTCACTGAGATTGCCGGTCATAAGGCTGGCATTATTAAAAGCGGGATACCTGTAGTTACCGCGGCTGTCGGGCCGGCACTGGAAGTAATCCGCAGTCGGGCGGCAGCTGAGAACGCCCCTTTATTTGTAATGGATAGTGATTTTTCAGGTGAACGGCTGGCTGGAGAGAATGGTTTGCAGCAAGTGACAGTACGAACCAAGCTGTATGGTGACAATGCTGACTTGCCGCTTACGTTAGCAGGCCGTCATCAAGCCGCCAATTGTACTGTTGCCGTAATGGCTGTTAAAATCCTTGCGAGAAAAGATAGGCGAATAACGGATGAAGCGATTGCCAGAGGGGTAGCTGGTGCTGTCTGGCCCGGGAGATTTGAATTATTCATAGGGCAGCCGGTCATAATAATTGATGGAGCCCATAATGCTGCCGGAGCACAAGCTTTAAGACAAACGCTTGATGAAGTATATAGCGGCCGGCGGATAACCTTTGTACTCGGCATACTTCAGGATAAAGATATTTCCGGTATAACAAATACGTTGATTCGTCCCGACGATGAGGTTATAACAGTTGCTCCGCTTTCTGTACGGGCTGCTGATCCCAGAGAATTAGCTGCTGCTATTACAGCAAGCCGGATCGAAGCAGCATCAACTGTGGAAGGTGCAATCAGCAAGGCTGCGGATTGGGCGGGACAAACGGGAGTTATCTGTATTTGCGGTTCTTTATATTTAGTAGGTACGGCTAGGAATATTATCCTCAGTAGACAAACTACCGTCCCAAGGGTATAATAAATATGGTCTGTTAAACAGGCACGTTACAGAAAATGAACAAGGTGAACTTGTGCGAACATTATTTCAGCCAACCTCAACGCAATATCATTTAAATTATTTAATAGAGCACTGCATTTTTGCGGTTGCCTTTTTTTTGCCATTGTCATTAGATGTTACTAGTATTTTTCTTTCTGCAGGCTGTTTGCTATGGTTTGGCAAAATGGCAGTTACGCGGCAAATGAATTTAAAGCGTACACCTTTTGACGGGGCTGTTATTGCACTGGTCGTTTTATCGGCCGCATCAGTCCTGGGATCGCCGGACCGCGGCTTTAGTTTCTACAATTATTATCATTTGATGGGAAGATATATTATTGTATATTACCTGGTTATTAATAATGTACATTCCTTAGAACAGGTGAAACGCTTGGTATACTCCTTACTTGCATCGGCGTTAGTCGTCGCTGCCTATGGCTTTTACCAATACATACATGGCATGGATATTTCGGCGTTTGAATGGGTAGATGGCGAACAGTTTCCTGATTTGAAGGTGCGGATTTTTTCAACATTAAAAAATCCCAATCTGCTGGCAGGGTTCTTGGTTGTCATCATGGCACTGGCAGCCGGGCTGGGACTATGCAGTGACAAGCTGCTCTATAAATGCGGCCTGCTTAGTTTGGTGCTTATTTTAGGCTGCTGTCTGGTATTGACCTATTCACGCGGTGCCTGGCTCAGTGTTCTGGCTGTTTGTGCAGCTTACGGCGTACTATATAACCGGAAGATTTTTTGGGTGCTGCTCACGGTGCCGCTGTTAATTATTTATGGGTACGATGGTGTAATGGACCGGCTGGCTTCCATTATCAATCCTACTGACACATCGTCTACGCTGCGACTGGCCTTATGGGAAAGTACAGTCGCTATGATTATGGATAAGCCAATCTTAGGTATTGGCTGGGGAGCGTATTGGCTGGTTTATCCGGAATATGACTTTTTCGTGCAAAATACGGCAACTACGATCTTTCATGCTCACAATATGTACTTGCATATTGCGGCGGAAATCGGCTTGCCTGGGCTAGCGGCTTTTCTGGTCATCATGTATGGTCATGCCCGCTTAGCCTTATCCGTAGTGGCTGAGACATCCAATCGCTGGATCAATGGTTTAATGCTGGGGGCAGTATCGGCTTTGCTAGGCTTGGCAGTAAGCGGTTTTACAGATTATGTCATGTATAATATTCAAATGTCGATGCTCTTTTGGCTGCTGAACGCCTTAGTCGTTACTGTTTGGCAGGCCAAGTACCGTTATTAACTGGGGTCCTGGTAAAAAACAAAAATAATCTTGCTGATAAGTGATTTGCCGGCAGGGATTTTCTAAGTTTTTTCGAATATTATTCAGTAAATATAGGAACAAAAAGCTTGTGGGGCCTTTAGCCCCGCTAATTTTTTGTCCAAAATATTGTGAAATTTCGTACAAAGTAAAATTCTCCATTAGGAGGTGGTACTCCGGTGAAGTTATTTGATATACAGGCGGCGCTTAAAGCGGAAGTTTTAATAGGCGCAGAATGGTTGCACAGAGATGCAAACGGTGCCTGTGGTGCAGATTTAATGAGTGATGTTTTGGCCTTTACAAAGGAACGGGCAATTTTATTGACAGGGTTAACCAATGTACAAGTGATTCGAACTGCCGAAATAAGCGATTTGGTAGCCATTATTTTTGTAAGAGGCAAGCGCCCTGGCAAAGATGTGATTCAAATGGCGGCAGAAAAAGAAATTCCTTTAATGGTATCGGAATATCCACTGTATGAGGCCTGTGGATTGTTGTATCAACAGGGCTTGCCCGGATGCTCGCGCCAGGTGGCATATTGTGAGTAATGAACAGGCAATTGCGCTTGAGTTTCCTCTTGAAGGAGCGAATTTTGATATTGCAGGTGAAGCCTCCAGCAAGATAAAACGGGTACTACAACAGATTGGAGTGAAGGCGGATGTAATCCGGCGAATTGCTATCAGTTCGTATGAAGCGGAAATGAATGTCATTATCCATGCGAAGCAAGGGCAGTTACGCGTGTGGATATATTCAGACAGGACTAAAGTGATTGTAGAAGACGAAGGGCCTGGAATCGCTGATGTAAAGCAAGCTATGGAAGAAGGCTATTCAACTGCGCCTGATCATATCCGTGAGTTAGGCTTCGGCGCAGGAATGGGATTGCCGAATATGGCCAAGTGTGCGGATGAATTTGATATATATTCTGTAGTGGGAACAGGGACTAAAATTACTATGGTTATTCGCCATTAGAATGTGTGGTGCTTGCTGTGTCTGAATGCTTTCACTCGGTTCGCTTAATTGCCAACCGCTGTCAAGGATGTGTTAATTGCATAAAGAGGTGTCCTACGGAAGCTATCCGTATTCGCAGTGGTAAGGCTCGCATTATAGAGGCTCGCTGTATTGATTGCGGGGAGTGTATTCGCTGCTGTCCCAGTCATGCTAAAACTGCAGTGACTGATTCACTGGCAGACTTAGAGCATTTCCGATATAACATTGCACTTCCGGCACCTTCTCTGTATGCGCAGTTTCCGGTTGAATATCCCATAGAAAGCATTCTATGCGGGATATTGAATATCGGCTTTGATGAGGTATTCGAAGTCGCCCATGGAGCAGAAATTGTATCGCTGGCAATACGCGATTACCTACAGCGAAGTGATATACCACGGCCAGCTATTTCTTCTGCCTGTCCGGCTGTGGTACGGCTTATTCAGGTAAAATACCCTGAATTAATTAGCCATTTGGTTCCCATTGATGCTCCCGTAGAGGTTGCTGCCCGGATTGTGCGGGCAGAAGCGGCGCAGAAGCAAAAGCTTGATCCGGAGGAAATTGGTATTTGGTTTATTTCGCCCTGTGCGGCCAAAATGACTGCCGTGCAGCAGCCCTTGGGTTCGGAGAAATCCAATATCACCGGAGTGATTGGTATTTCTAAGTTATACAGTGCGCTGCTAAAGGCGCTTCCAAAGGAGGGCCAGCATTCCCATTGCAAGCGAGCGTCCTGGATAGGTGTCGGCTGGGCAATGGCTGGTGGGGAAACGACGGCGGTAGAAGCCTCAAATGCCCTGGTTGTCCATGAAATTCACAATGTAAATGAAATGCTCGAACAAGTAGTGATGGGGAAATTGGCTGGTATTCAATATATCGAAGGATTAGCATGCTCGGGGGGCTGCATAGGTGGTCCTCTGACGGTAGAAAACCGGTTCGTGGCAGAATACTGCATGCAAAAACGGGCAAAGCGTATGGCTGAGGAAGATAAAATAAGCGGTATCCTTCCACACCAGGCTTATCTGGAGTCACAACTCGGCGTGGATGAACGCAGGGCAATTGAGCCCCGGCCTATTTTGCGCCTTGATGAAGATATCTTCAAAGCTATGTATAAAGTAGAAATAATGGAAAAAACGTTGGAAACATTGCCTGGCTTAGACTGTGGTTCCTGTGGTTCTCCCAGTTGCAAGGCTTTAGCTGAAGACATCGCACAAGGCAGTGCTACAGAAGCCGATTGCGTATTTAAACTCAGGGAACATGTACGTGACTTAGCGAAAGAAATGGTAAATCTTGCGGAGAAACTGCCTCCGCCTCTCGATAAGGAACCAAAAGAATAAAGAGGGTGAAGTAAATGACTGTTCAAGAAATTATTTCGGCCTTAGCACTCACTGTTATAACGGGAGAAAACTTCGAACAGCCGGTTAGCGGTGGTTATGTGTCTGATTTGCTGAGCAATGTGATGGGGCAGGCTGGTTCAGATAATGTTTGGATTACGATGCAGGGACATCAAAATGTTGTGGCCGTTTCCCTGTTAGCGGGGTTAGCGGCAGTTATTATTGCCGGTGGAGTAAAGCCGGATGAGGGAGCGATAAATAAAGCTAAAGCTGAGGGCTTAATAGTACTAACAACCGAATTACCTGCTTATGAGGTAGTTGGTCAGTTGTATGCGCTCGGTATTCGGGGGGCTTAATGCGTAATTTTGCTGCCGATCTTCACATACATTCTCTGCTGTCGCCCTGTGCGGCGGTAGAAATGACACCTCGCAACATTGTATGGCATGCGGCGGCAAAAAAACTGGATGTTATTGCAATCACTGATCATAATGCCTGTGATAATGTAGCGGCTGCTCTTGTTGCGGCTCAGGATGCCGGTATCACTGTGTTGCCGGGAATGGAAGTGGAAACCCGGGAAGAAGCACATTTTATTGTACTGTTTGATAAGATGCGGCAGTTAAAAGAATGGGAACGCTTTGTCGCGGCCCATCGTCCGTTACTCAAGAATAATGATGAGAAGTTTGGCGCTCAGTTTATCGTTGATGCAGAGGACAATTTCGCTGGCATTAAAGAAGAATTACTGCTTTGCTCACTAACGATTAATGCCGCTCAATTATCGGCAAAGGTGAGGGAACTTGAGGGATTATTAATCGCAAGTCATGTAGACCGGCCCGCATACAGTATTATTTCTCAACTTGGATTTATCCCGCCGGATTTGGCACTCGATGCAGTGGAAGTGTCCCGCCGTATTAAGCGAAACGAGGCTGCTATTCGAGTTCCTGTTATTGGCAACTATCCGGTAGTAACAGCTTCAGATGCTCATACTATTGAAGATTTTGTAAGCGGCCCTATGGTGAATTTTTTTCTGGCGGAACCGACAGTGGCCGAAATACGACAGGCTTTACTCGGGGTTAACGGTAGAAAAGTTACAGAAATCGTCAGTTCGTGACACCGCCTTTATAGGCAAAGGTTACAAACTGTTTCGAGATAAACTTACAAAGAGGAGGGGTTTTATGACTAGCGCAATTGGCAAGACCTGTTGTTGTTCAGGCGGTGAAGTGAATCAGTTTGTTGAACTGGATGAGATTTTGCACAAATATGAGGGGGTAAAGGGAGCTCTTATACCGGTATTGCAAGAGACGCAACATGCATATGGCTACTTGTCACGGGAAGCCATTCGCCACATTAGCGACAAAATGGACATTCCTGTAAGCCAGATATATGGGGTAGTAACCTTCTATTCCCAGTTTCACTTGAATCCTCGTGGTAAAAATATCATTCGCGTTTGTCAGGGGACAGCTTGCCACGTGCGGGGAGCAAAAGCTATTTTGACCGCACTGGAAGACATTTTAAAAGTGGCACCTGGCGGTACAACGGCAGACCTTAAATATACATTAGAAACGGTGGCTTGTATCGGTGCCTGCGGTTTGGCTCCGGTTATGATGATTAATGATGATACTCATGGCAGGCTGACTCCGGAAGCTGTCACGCAAATACTTGCTAAGTATGCCTGAGTATGAGAGAGTTGGCGCTTCATATATTGGATTTGGTTCAAAATGCGATTGAAGCACAAGCCAGCCGTGTTGAGCTTTGCATTAACGAGGATTGTGCTAAGGATGTGCTGACAATAAGGGTGCTTGACAACGGACGTGGAATGAGTGAGGAAATGGTCAGAACTGTGCGGGATCCCTTTGTTACTACCCGTTTTACCCGCCGGATTGGCTTAGGCTTAGCGCTGCTGGATATGTCCACCGCCCGGTCTGGCGGATCTGTGGAGATTGAATCCGAGCCCGGCAGAGGAACAAAGATTACGGCCAGTTATCAATACAGTCACTTTGACAGACCGCCTTTAGGCAACATGGCAGCAACAATACAAACGCTGATTACGCTTAATCCTCAGTTGGATTTTTCCTATCATCACATAGTGATGAAGCGGGCGTTTTCTGTTGAAACCCGTGAATTGGCTGCTGCTATCGGTGATATTCCATTCACGCATCCGGAAATAATTGAGTGGCTTAAAGAGTATTTAGCAGCTGGCATTGCTAATTTATATGGAGGTGAACAATTTGAAGACTGTTGAGGACTTGAAAAGACTCCGTGAACAGCTCCAATCACAAAATCGAATTCGTCATAATGACGGTACCCAGATTATTGTTGGCATGGGAACGTGCGGTATTGCTGCCGGTGCCCGGGAAATAGTAACGGCTGTAATGGATGAAATTGCGAAACGCAAGCTGGATAATGTTACGGTACAGCAGACCGGCTGTATTGGGATGTGCGAGAAAGAGGTGCTTGTAGATATTGTTCGTCCAGGTGAGCCTCGTATCACGTATGGCAGAGTAACTCCAAGTGCTGTAGCAAGGATCATAACTGACCACGTAGTAAACGGCAGAATAGTGGAAGAATGGGTTGTTGGCAAAATAATGCCCTAGCTTATGTTTACAATTGGAGGGGAAAAAATGGATCACAGTAGAGCACATGTGCTCATTTGTGCCGGAACTGGCTGTGTCTCTTCAGGCTCAAAGAAAGTGGAAGCGGCACTATCAGCTGAACTGGTCAAAAGGGGACTGGAAAAGGAAATAAAGGTTATTGAAACAGGCTGTCATGGCTTTTGTGAAATGGGTCCTGTTGTAATCGTGTATCCTGAAGGAGTTTTTTACTGTCGTGTGCAGGATACAGATGTGCCTGAATTGGTGGACAGCCATCTATACAAAGGGCGCATTGTGGAACGCTTGCTGTATAAAGAGCCTGTTTCCCATGAAAAGATCCCGAATTATAACGATATTACATTTTATAAAAAACAGATGCGCAAAGTTCTTGCAAACTGTGGACATATCAACCCTGAGTCCATTGAAGATTATATTGCTGTCGGTGGTTATGAAGCATTGGGGAAAGCGCTTAGTGAAATGACTTCCGAGCAAGTTGTTATGGAACTGAAAAAATCTGGTTTACGCGGCAGGGGCGGCGGTGGTTTTCCTACCGGCTCTAAATGGGAGTTTACGCGTAATGCTCAGGGGGATAAAAAATACGTAGTCTGTAACGCCGATGAAGGTGATCCAGGCGCTTTTATGGATCGCAGCGTATTAGAGGGAGATCCTCACCGGATTATTGAAGGAATGGCAATCTGTGGTTATGCGATCGGCGCGGATGAAGGGTATGTATATGTGCGTGCAGAGTACCCGCTTGCTATTAAACGCTTGCGGATTGCAATAAAACAAGCAGAAGAATTAGGCTTATTAGGAGATAATATCTTCGGCTCCGGATTTAACTTCCGCTTAAAAATCAAAGAAGGGGCCGGAGCATTCGTGTGCGGCGAAGAAACAGCTTTGCTTGCATCAATAGAGGGAAAACGCGGAATGCCGCGCCCCCGTCCGCCCTTTCCTGCTATTTCAGGCCTGTGGGGAAAACCGACTAATATTAACAATGTAGAGACCTTTGGCAATGTTCCTCAGATTATCACCCAAGGTGCAGAGTGGTATGCGGCTATTGGCACGGAGCGCAGTAAAGGGACTAAAGTCTTTGCGCTTACCGGGCGAATTAACAATACCGGCCTGGCAGAAGTACCCATGGGTATTAGTATGAGGGAAATCATTTTTGATATAGGCGGCGGTATTCCGGAAGGTAAAAAATTCAAAGCCGTTCAGATCGGTGGCCCTTCAGGCGGTTGTCTGCCAGAAGAATTGCTTGATTTGCCAGTTGATTATGACTCGCTCATCCAGGCGGGTGCAATGATGGGGTCAGGCGGCTTAGTTGTTATGGATGAAACGACCTGTATGGTTGATGTGGCTAAATTTTTCTTGAATTTCACCCAGTCCGAATCATGCGGCAAATGTACTCCTTGCCGGGAAGGCACAAAGCGCATGCTGGAAGTGCTTACCCGTATTACGGATGGGGATGGCCGCCATGATGACATTGCCTTATTAGAGGCGATGGCTAAAAATATTAAAACAACGGCACTTTGTGGTTTGGGGCAGACTGCGCCGAATCCAGTACTCAGTACACTGCGCTATTTCCGTCATGAATATGAGGCTCACATTCATGACAAGCGTTGTCCGGCTGGTGCCTGCACAAAACTATCCGGTTTCAGCGTAACCGAATTGTGCAAAGGCTGCAGCCTTTGTAAAAAAGCATGTCCTGTTCAGGCGATCACCGGTGAAATCAAAGGCCGTCATATAATTGATCCTGTTAAATGTATTAAGTGCGGTGCCTGCGTAACTAAGTGCCCCTTTAAAGCAATTATTAAAGGCTAAGGCCGGCCAGAAGGAGAGTGATATCATGGAAAAGGTGAATATAACAATAGATGGACAAAAGGTGCAAGTTGCCAAAACCGCTACTATTCTGGAAGCAGCAAGCCAAATCGGCGTAAATATTCCTACCCTTTGCTATCATCCTGAATTGCGGCCGGAAGGGGCATGCCGGGTTTGTATGGTAGAGGTGGAAGGTGCACGGACGCTGGTTGCTTCCTGTGTTTATCCGGTGAATGAGGGCATGGTGGTGCGGACAAATTCGGCGTCCATTCGGGAAGCCCGTAAAATGGTGGTAGAACTGCTGTTAGCGAATCATCCGCAAGATTGCTTGTCCTGTCAACGTAATTTAAATTGTGAACTCCAGACTATTGCCGGTGATTTGGGTATCCGAAAGGTGCGATTTGACGGAGAACGGAAAAAATATCCGCTCGATGCTTCTAATCCTTCTTTGGTACGGGATCAGGAAAAATGCATTTTATGCGGACGGTGTATCCGGGCTTGCAGTGAGCGGCAAGGGGTACATGTCTATAGTTTTGTCAGCCGCGGTTTTAACACTACGGTGGCGCCTGCGTTTAGCCAAGGTCTTGATGAAGCTGCCTGCACGTATTGTGGGCAATGTGCGGCTGTCTGTCCTACCGGCGCTATTGTAGAAAAAGATGATACTGATGCCGTTTGGCAGGTTCTTAGTGATCCTACCAAGCACGTTATTGTGCAAACTGCGCCGTCAGTGCGGGTGGCGCTGGGGGAAGCACTGGGCATGGGGCATGGGCAGATTGTTACCGGTCAAATGGTTGCTGCTTTGCGTCGCTTGGGTTTTGCCCGTGTTTTTGATACGGATTTCTCGGCTGATCTTACAATTTTGGAGGAAGGGCACGAATTTATTCATCGCCTGACTCATGGTGGCAAGCTGCCGATGATTACATCTTGCAGCCCAGGGTGGGTCAACTTCATTGAGCTATTCTATCCCGATCTGCTCGATCATTTGTCGACTGCGAAATCTCCACAGCAAATGTTCGGCGCCCTGGTAAAAACGTATTACGCTGAAACGGCAGGAATAGATCCTAAGGATATCGTATCCGTTTCTATTATGCCTTGTACGGCTAAAAAGGCGGAAGCAGCCAGGGAAGAGATGGCTACGGAAGGCGGCCAGGATGTAGACTATGTTCTGACAACGCGGGAGCTTGGCCGTATGATTCGTGAAACGGGCATGGACTTTGTTAATCTGCCATCGGAAAAATTCGACGCTCCCATGGGAATTGCAACCGGAGCGGGGGTAATATTTGGGGCAACTGGCGGGGTAATGGAAGCAGCACTTAGGACGGTGTCCGAAGTTGTAACAGGGAAACCGCTGGAATGCATCGATTTTCATGGCGTACGCGGTCTTACGGGGATGAAGGAAGCCGAGGTGAGCCTGGATGGTACTGTTGTTAAAGTTGCGGTAGCTCATACACTGGCTAATGCGAGGCTTATTTTAGAAAAAATTCGTCGCGGCGAAGCAGATTATCATTTCATTGAAATTATGGCATGTCCCGGAGGCTGCATTGGCGGCGGCGGGCAGCCGGTTCCCATATCGGCAGATATACGGCAAAAGAGAATTGACTTGATTTATGAATGTGATCAAAGTCATGAATTCCGTAAGTCTCATGATAATCCAGCCATTAAGGAACTTTATGATACATGGCTGGGGAAACCAAATGGAGAAAAAGCGCATCATATCCTCCACACGCACTATCAACAGCAGAAAAGGCAATAAGGTATAAAGGTATTGTCGGAAAAGTATAAAAATAATCCAAATTCTTTCCTGCCGCCTTTTGGGCGGCAGGATTTTTACTGTGACATGAGAATAAGATATAGATATATGATTTTGGCGTGTAGAACGTGCCACTAAATGAAGGAGTGTGCTGCTTTGAAAAGCCATATTGTTATTTCCAAAGCTACCATTGACCGCTTACCGCTATACTTTCGCACGCTGCGCCATATTCAAGAAGAAGGTATTGAAATCATTTCCTCTGAAGAATTGGGACGCCGCATCGGAGTAACACCTGAACAAATCCGTAAAGACCTGGCTTCTTTTGGCGAGTTTGGCAAAAAAGGTGTAGGTTATTTTGTCCGCGAATTAATCCGTAATATCGGCGAAATTCTGGGCTTACACCGCAATTGGAATATTAGTATTATTGGTATTGGACATCTTGGCTGGGCTTTGGCTAATTATAGAAATTTTTCTTCACTGGGCTTTAACCTGGCAGCGATATTTGATGTGGATCTTAGTAAAGTGGGACTTACCATTAATGGCGTGGAAGTACAACACGCAAGTGCGTTGGAAGCAGTATTGCAAGAACGCAATATACATATTGGTGTTATTACCGTTCCTGCTGAACAAGCTCAAAAAATTGCAGACAGGCTTGTTGCGGCAGGCGTAAAGGGTATTTGGAATTTCGCGCCTATACGACTAAATGTACCTAGCCATGTACGTATTATCAGCGAAGATTTATCAGTAGGGCTAAGCAGTTTATCCTATTTCTTATCACGGCAATCAATTGATTAAAAAAAAATAAATAAGCAGGAATTCGACAAGTGGTATAGAATATGTCAATGTCAGGAAGCAATTAACTATTTCCTGCTTGAAGAAAAAAGCAATTAAGCTCCGCATTATGTCGACTTATGAGATTTCTTATGAGTAGATGATAAGCTAGGCATCCAATTCTGGTGTAAAAACTATCAGAGCCTTGGATGCTTTTGGTTTGTTCGACAAAGGTATATTAAATTTTTTCGGTTTAATATAAAAAATATGAAAACTTTTTAAAAAAAATGTCAACTTATAGAAGGAATATATACAGTCATAGAGAATATAGATATCTCGGAAAGCAATGAATTATTAAAAAATTTCCGCATGGACGGTTCTGGCAATGGATGCCAGATTGGAAGTGCTTACACAAACACGATTGCTTATGGCTCTGTGCCCAAACGGCAAAAGAGTAACAAGTAGGCACATCCAAGTTTGCTTTGTGTATATTTTCACGTACACAAATTGACTTTGGGTGTTTTTTATTTTCCGAGCCTTCCTTAATCTAAAAAGTTAATCTTTTGCAGAGAAGTTTTTCGCAATTGCAAAATCTTCGCAGGACTGTATGAAATTCTCTTTGAGCAAGATAATATATACGAAGTAGTCTTATGTCCATTTTTCTTTTGGAAATGCTGCAACAGAGCAATGCTCTGGTGGCATGGAATTATATAATACTTAATACAGGAGGAGAGAGTGCGATGATCGATATTCGCGATCGAGTACGCAACAAAGCTCTGCACGCAAAAATTGTTAGTGCAGAAGAAGCTGCAGCCATCATTAAGCCTGGTATGAACATAGGTACTAGCGGCTTTACTCCCGCAGGTTATCCGAAAGCTGTTCCACTTGCTTTAGCTGAACGCATTAAAAAAGAAAACTTTAAAGTTAACTTGTGGACAGGCGCTTCAGTTGGTAAAGAGTTGGATGGCGCATTAGCACAAGCTAATGGGATTGACAAACGTCTTCCTTACCAAACAAATGATGAAATTCGCAAACAAATCAACAGCGGCAAAATTCAATACATTGATATGCATTTGAGCCACGTTGCCCAGCAATCCCGTTACGGATTCCTTGGTGGCAAAGTGGATGTCGCTATTGTGGAAGCTTGCGCTATCACAGAAGAGGGACATATTGTTCCGACTACATCCTTGGGTAACTCAGCTTCTTTCGTTCAAAGTGCTGATATTGTTATTGTTGAAATTAACACAAGCCAGCCTCTTGAATTAGAAGGTATGCATGATATTTACATTCCGCTTGATCCACCCCATCGTCAGCCTATACCTCTGGTAAAATCCGACGATCGTATCGGCACTCCTTACATCCCATGCGGTTTCGACAAGATTACATATATTGTACCTTGCGATTTGCCTGATGCAGTGCGCCCGCTGGCTCCGATTGATGACGATGCTAAAGCAATGAGCGGTCATTTGATTGAGTTCTTCCAACATGAGATCAAACAAGGTCGTTTGCCGCAAAACCTTCTGCCGCTTCAATCCGGTGTAGGTTCAGTAGCGAATGCAGTTGTATGCGGTCTGGTTGATTCTCCTTTTGAAAATCTCAGTGTATTTACTGAAGTTATTCAAGATGGTATGTTCGATCTGATTGATGCTGGCAAGCTTACGTTTGCATCAGGAACTTCAATTACTCCTTCACCGGATGGCTTGAAGCGCCTTTATGCCAACCTGGCAGAATACCGCAAAAAGATCATTCTTCGTCCGCAGGAAATCTCCAATAGTCCGGAACTTGCCCGCCGTTTAGGTGTTATTGCAATGAATACGGCTATTGAGCTTGATATCTATGGACATGTTAACTCCACTCACATCATGGGTACCAAAATGATGAACGGTATTGGCGGATCAGGCGATTATGCCCGTAATGCTTACTTAACCGTTTTCTGCACTAATTCGGTTGCTAAAGGCGGAGCTATTTCGTCCGTTGTACCGATGGTATCCCACTTTGATCATACAGAACATGACACCCATATTTTTGTTACCGAACGCGGCTTAGCTGACGTTCGCGGCTTAAGTCCAAAAGAACGCGCCCGTGTAATAATTGACAAATGTGCGCATCCGGACTATCAGCCTATGCTTCTTGATTACCTAGAAAGAGCTGAAAAAGCTACCAATTTTGCGCATACGCCGCATCTGTTGGAAGAAGCCCTTTCTTGGCATACCCGGTTTGTACAAACCGGAACAATGAAAAAGTAACGTAAAGGAGGACACTACAAACATGGCTAACGAATCCCTAAAAGCTAAAGTGGCAGCTTACACTGAAAAAGTGGAAAAATCGCTTGCCAAAAATCCTGAGCGCAAAAACCTCGCTCACAACAGATTGTACACCCCGCTTGACATTGAGGGTTTTGATTATGAAAGCGAGCTGGGCATACCCGGTGAATACCCGTTCACCCGTGGTGTACAGCCTACTATGTACCGTGGCCGTTTCTGGACCATGCGTATGTATGCTGGTTTCTCTACTGCAGAGGAGTCCAACAAACGTTATCGCTACCTGATTGAATCGGGTGCTACTGGTCTTTCCTGCGCATTTGACCTTCCTACCCAGATCGGTTATGACTCCGATCATGCAATGTCCGAAGGTGAAGTAGGTAAAGTTGGCGTTGCCATCGACTCATTGGCTGATATGGAAATCCTCTTTGATCAAATTGATCTTGGTAAAGTTTCCACTTCAATGACGATCAATGCTCCTGCATCTGTACTTTTAGCTATGTACATCGCAGTTGCTGAAAAGCAAGGCGTAACACCTGATAAATTGAATGGTACTATCCAAAATGACGTTTTGAAGGAATATGCTGCTCGCGGCACTTATATTTTCCCACCTAAGCCTTCCATGCGTCTTATCACTAACATTTTTGAATATTGTTCAAAAAATGTTGCCAACTGGAATACCATCTCCATTTCCGGTTACCACATTCGTGAAGCCGGTTCAACTGCTTCACAGGAAATCGCTTTCACCATCGCTGACGGCATTGCTTATGTTGAAGCTGCTATCAAAGCTGGCATGGACGTTGATGATTTCGCTGGTCGCCTTTCCTTCTTCTGGAACGCGCATAACAACGTGCTTGAAGAAGTTGCTAAATTCCGTGCATCCCGCCGCGTATGGGCTAAAGTTATGCGCGAGCGTTTCAATGCACAAAAACCAAAATCCTGGATGCTTCGCGTACATACCCAAACCGCTGGCTCCATGTTAACTGCTCAACAACCTGAAAACAACATTGTTCGTGTTGCTCTGCAGACAGCTGCTGCTGTACTCGGTGGTACTCAATCGCTTCACACTAACTCCAAAGACGAAGCATTGGCTCTGCCTACTGAAGATTCAGTACGTGTTGCTCTTAGAACACAACAAATCGTTGCTTATGAAAGCGGTTTAGCTGATGTTGTTGATCCACTAGGCGGATCTTACTACATTGAAGCTCTTACTGATAAAATTGAAGCAGAAGCCTGGGAATACATCAAGAAAATTGATGAAATCGGCGGCGCTGTTGTGGCCATTGAACAAGGCTACATTCAAAGAGAGATCCAAGAAAGTGCTTATAAATGGCAAATGGAAGTTGAAAGCAAACAACGGATTATCGTTGGTGTCAATCAGTTCCAAATCCAGGAAAAACCAGTTGAAGGCCTGCTCCGCGTAGATGCCTCTGTTGGCGAATTCCAACGGAAAAAACTAGTTGACCTCCGCGCTCGTCGCGACAATGCTGCTGTTGAAAAAGCCCTGGCTGCTCTGGAAGCTGCCTGCAAGGATGAGCATATTAACCTTATGCCTCTTATTCTTGAAGCGGTTAAAACCTATGCAACCCTTGGTGAAATTTGTGGCGTAATGCGTAAGGTGTTCGGTGAATACCAAGCGCCTGCGACGCTGTAAGCGAGAGAAGGAGGGACAACAATGGAAAAACGTATTAGAATACTTGTAGCAAAACCAGGTCTTGACGGACATGATCGCGGAGCTAAAGTTGTAGCCCGTGCCCTTCGTGATGCCGGATTTGAAGTAATTTACACCGGTCTTCGTCAAACCCCTGAACAAATTATCGAAGCGTCTCTTTCAGAAGACGTTAATGTAGTGGCACTGAGCCTTCTGTCCGGTGCACACAATACCCTGTTCCCGAAAATCGTTTCCATGCTGAAAGAAAAAGGCATGAACGACGTATTGGTAGTTGGCGGCGGAGTTATTCCTGATGCTGACATTCCTTTCCTGAAAGAAAATGGTGTTTCTGAAGTATTTACTCCTGGAACTCCTACCGCCAATATCATTGAGTTTATCAAAGCTAACGTAAAATAGGATACTATCCCAATCCGGCTATGGCGCTGCTCCTTGTTTGAGGAGCAGCGCAAAGCCATGAGGTGGTGAAAACCTAATGGATATAGCAAAAGAACTACTTGCCGGATCTCGTCTGGCTTTAGCCAGAGCAATAACGGCCGTAGAAAATGAATACGACAATGCTGTTGCTATTATGCAAGAGTTATACCCTCATACTGGGAGGGCTCATGTCATCGGAATTACCGGGCCGCCCGGTGCAGGGAAAAGTACTTTGACTGATAAGCTGGCGAAGGAATATCGCCGTCAAGGGAAGACAGTCGGAATTATCGCTGTTGATCCTACCAGTCCTTTTTCAGGTGGTGCGATACTGGGAGACCGGATTCGCATGAATGACCTTACTCTGGATGAAGGTGTTTTCATTCGCAGTATGGGCACACGAGGAAGTTTAGGTGGCTTGTCGCGCAAAACCGCAGAAGCCGTGAAAATAATGGATGCATCCGGTAAGGATATTATCTTTATCGAGACTGTAGGTGTAGGTCAGTCAGAAGTTGATATCATAAAAGCTGCAGATACTACAATTGTAGTGCTTGTACCTGGTTTAGGCGATGATATCCAGGCTATTAAAGCCGGTATACTGGAAATTGGTGACGTATTTGCTATCAATAAGGCAGATCGTGACGGTGCTGATAAACTTAATATTGAAATTTCAATGATGCTGGACTTGAATCCTATACAGGTAGCTTGGCGTCCGCCTATTAAGCGGACTGTTGCAAGTCAAAATGAAGGTGTCACTGAACTAACACAGACAATAGAAGACCATATCGCGTACCTTAAGGAGTCGGGAGAACTGACTAATCGTCGCACAAAACGCACTAAAAATGAACTTATTGCTATGGTTGATGAACAAATTGGTCGTTATGTCATGCAAAAAGTTACTACAACCGGTGAGTTTGACCGCCTTGTGGAAAGTGTACATAATCGCGATAAGGACCCTTATAGTGTTGTAAACAGTATTTTAGCTACTGTTTTACGATAAATAAGCAATTTTAAGGAGGTATTTTACATGTCATTTAAAGTATTAAAAGTCGACCACATTGGTATTGCAGTAAAAGATTTGGCTGCAGCTAAAAAGTTCTATGTAGAACAATTGGGACTTACTCACCTTCCTGAAGATGAAGAAGTAGATCAACAAAAAGTAAAAGTAAGCTTTTTCCCTTGCGGCGACAGCGAATTGGAACTTCTTGAATCAACTTCTCCTGACGGCCCTATTGCCAAATTCATTGAGAAGAATGGCGAAGGCATCCAGCATGTAGCTTTGCGCGTTGATAACATCGAAGCTGCTCTTGCTGATCTGAAAGAAAAAGGTGTTCGTTTAATTGATGAAAAACCCCGTTATGGTGCAGGCGGCGCCAGCATTGCTTTTGTTCATCCAAAAGCTACCGGCGGTATCTTACTCGAATTATCCGAACGCAAATAATTAAATTTATTATCAAAAACTACCAAAAAATGCGGTAATGTGATACCGTATAATTTGGACTCGCGTCCGAATTCTAAATGGAGGTGTAGAATGGCTACTGTTCAAGAAAAAATTGCTCTCTTAAAGAAGAAGCAAGAGAAAGTTAAGCTTGGCGGCGGCGTAAAGCGTATCGAGAAGCAACATGCTTCCGGTAAAATGACTGCTCGCGAGCGTATTGAAAAGCTGTTTGACGCAGGTACTTTTGTCGAATTAGACCAATTTGTGACTCATCGTTGTGTCAATTTCGGTATGAGTGAAAAAGAACTGCCAGGTGAAGGCGTTGTGACCGGTTATGGTACTATTGAAGGTCGCTTGGTCTACGCATTTGCGCAGGACTTTACTGTTGAAGGCGGATCGCTTGGCGAAATGCATGCAGCCAAAATTGTCAAGGTACAAAACCTGGCATTGAAAATGGGTGCTCCTATTGTTGGAATTAATGATTCCGGCGGTGCCCGTATTCAAGAAGCGGTTGATGCTTTGGCCGGTTACGGCAAAATCTTCCTTAACAATACCTTAGCTTCCGGTGTTATTCCTCAGATATCAGTAATCATGGGACCTTGCGCCGGCGGTGCAGTATATTCCCCTGCATTAACTGACTTTATCTACATGGTTAAAAACACCAGCCAAATGTTTATTACCGGACCTCAAGTTATTAAATCGGTTACTGCCGAAGAAGTAACTTCTGAAGCTCTCGGCGGTGCGATGACTCATAACAGCGTTTCTGGTGTAGCTCATTTCGCTACTGAGAACGAAGATGACTGCCTGCAGCAGATCCGTTATCTGTTGAGCTTCCTGCCTAGCAACAATCTAGAAGAGGCTCCTGTATATGAAACAGGTGATGATGCTAATCGTATGGACGACGGACTCAACAGCTTGCTGCCTGATAACTCCAACATGCCTTACGACATGAAAGATGTTATTAAAGCAATCGTTGACAACGGCGAATTCTATGAAGTGCAACCTCACTTTGCGCAAAATATCCTGACCTGCTATGCCCGTTTCGACGGACAAACAGTCGGTATCATTGCAAACCAACCGAAAGTCATGGCTGGCTGCTTGGACATTAACGCATCTGATAAATCAGCACGTTTTATCCGTTGCTGCGATGCGTTCAACATTCCTTTGGTTAACTTGGTTGACGTTCCTGGCTTCCTGCCTGGTACTGATCAAGAGTATGGCGGCATTATCCGTCATGGTGCCAAAATGTTGTATGCTTATTCGGAAGCAACTGTACCTAAAATTACTGTTATTACCCGTAAAGCATATGGCGGTTCCTACTTAGCAATGTGTTCACAAGACTTAGGTGCTGACCAGGTACTTGCATGGCCAACATCTGAAATTGCTGTAATGGGACCTGCTGGCGCAGCTAATATCATTTTCCGCGGAGCAGCTGATGCAGCTGAAAAAACAGCTCAATATGTTGAAGAGTTTGCAACTCCATACAAAGCAGCTGAACGTGGATTCGTTGATATTGTCATCGAGCCAAAAGAAACTAGACCTCGTATTATCACTGCATTGAATATGCTGGCTAGCAAGCGTGAAGCACGCCCTGCTAAGAAGCACGGCAATATTCCGCTATAACCCAAAAGAAAGGGGAATGGGATAATGGGTTTTTTTGATTCATTGTTCGGCGGCGGAAAACCGGCTCAACCAGTAAAGAAGAAGAAAGAAAAGGTTGCTCCTGCCGCTGATGAACAGCCGTCAAGTGTCACAGTTGACGGAGAAATCGATCCTAAAATTGTAGCTGCCATTACAGCCAGTGTAAATTCCATGATGGATGATGCTGAACTGATTGCAGCCATTGTAGCAGCCACTGTACATGCTCGTACAGCCGGTGCTCACGCTGTACGGATTAAACGTACAAGCAATTCTTGGGCAGCTAGCGGTCGCCAAAAAGTCATGGATGGCCGTCAATTTGCGTAATTAATATTTGAATGGAGGATGCTAAACATGAGAAAATTTAAAGTAAATGTTAATGGTGTAGCTTATAACGTTGAGGTGCAAGAAGAGGGTGTAGCTATTTCTGCAGCTCCTGCTGCTGTTGCAGCTGCTCCTGCTCCTGCCGCAGCTCCTGTTGCCGCAGCTCCTGTAGCTGCCGCTGCTCCTGCAGCCGCTCCTGCTCCTAAAGCAGCTCCTGCTGAAGTTGCTGCTGGCGACACTCCTATTGCTGCTCCTATGCCTGGCAAAGTAAGCAAAGTAGTTGTTAAAGAAGGCGCTACTGTTAAAAAAGGCGACGTTATCATGCTCTTAGAAGCTATGAAAATGCAAAACGAAATCGGCGCTCCTGCTGCCGGTGTTGTAAAATCCATCAACGTTGCTGCTGGTGAAAGCGTAAAACCTGGTCAGGTTTTAGCTGTAATCAAAGGTTAATTTTCCGGAGATACGGATTTCAAGTTAGCAAAGCACTTGAAATCCTAACTGTCTCCAACATGTACAAATATTATTAAAACAAATAACTATATCAATAGTTATTTAATGGGAGGGTAAACTACCAATGGAAGCATTGTTTCTGCAATATCCTTGGCTGGACGAACTGCTGCAGGGCTTTATCGGTCTGAAACTTACACACGTAGTCATGTGGGCTATCGGGTCAATCCTTATTTGGTTGGCAGTTGCTAAAGACTATGAGCCTGCATTATTGCTGCCTATGGGTTTTGGTGCTATTCTTGCAAATATTCCCTTTTCCTCAGCTGTTTCCCAGGTACCAGGCGAAGAAGGATTCCTCATCGTTCTTTATAAAGCTGGTATTGCCAATGAACTATTCCCTGTACTTATTTTTATCGCTATCGGTGCAATGTGTGATTTCGCTCCGCTTATTCGCCGCCCGTCGGTTATGCTGTTTGCAGCAGCCGCACAGTTCGGTATCTTTGCAACTGCTATTGGAGCAACCCTTGTAGGTTTCAGCTTCCCGCATGCCGCTTCAATCGGTATCATCGGTGCTGCTGACGGCCCGACTACCATTTATGTAGCTAGCCGTTATGCTGTTGAGCTGCTTGGACCTCTATCTGTTGCTGCTTATTCTTACATGTCTCTTGTTCCTGTTATTCAGCCTCCGGTTATCAAAGCAATTACAACTGAAGCTGAACGGAAAATCAAAATGGGCTTCCAAGGGGAAGAACCAGTTTCTCAAACCACTAAGTTCCTGTTCCCTCTGATGATCGTTATTATTGCCGGTATCGTAGCTCCTATTTCGGTTGCTTTGATTGGCGCACTTATGTTTGGCAACCTGTTGAAAGAATCCGGTGTTACTGAGAATCTTTCCAGCTGCGCTGAGAATGAACTTGCTAACTTGGTTACACTGCTGCTCGGTATCACTGTTGGTGGTACGATGAGCGCAGAGCGTTTCTTAACGTTTGATGTAGCTTTAATTATGGCTCTTGGAGCTGTAGCCTTCGTATTTGACACTGTTGGCGGCGTATTATTCGCCAAACTGCTCAATCTCTTCAGCCCAACTAAAATTAATCCGATGATCGGCGCTTGCGGTATCTCTGCATTCCCGATGTCGGGCCGTGTTATTGCGAAAATGGCTCTTAAAGAAGATCCTACAAACTTCATCATTCAGCACGCAATTGGCGTTAACGTTGCCGGTCAGGTTGCATCTGTTGTAGCCGGTGGTCTGGTTCTAGCGCTTATTCCGGCGCTGGCGAAGTAAAAGGAGGTAAATAAGATGAGTCACGCTACTAGCTCTGCAGTTACAATGCTGTTTGTCGCTCTGCCGACTATGTTTATTGTAATTGGTGTGTTTATTATGGCTACTAAAGCTCTTCATTCTGCTTTCCCTGCTCCAGTAGAAGAGGAAGAAGACGAAGACTAAATTGATGATTAATGCTTCGGCATTAACCATAAAACCTAGTTTCCAATATTAAGCCGTGTTTTTGCGATTCGCCCACTACGTGTTTTGTCACAAAGTAGAGTCCTCTTACTGGCTCAAGAATCGTAGCTTAGTTGGAACAAAATAAATACAAGGAGGAGACAACATGGATATCAGTACCCCTGCATTAGCGTCGATGATCGCGTTAGGCATCATTGTTATCATTTCTTGCTTCAAAGAAATGAACGTAGGTATTCTTGGGATCGCAGCCGGTTTGTTCGTTGGTATTGTGTTTTCTGGCTTAAAAGTAGCCGCAATTTTTAAAGGGTGGCCGGTTGGCTTATTTATGATCCTCGTTGGTGTTACTTTCATGTTTGCCTGCGCACAGGTAAACGGTACGATGGAAAAATTTAGTGCTTATTCTGTACGTCTTGCTAAAGGCAATACAGCATTAATCCCTATTATCTTCTTTTTCCTCGTTACTCTCGTAACAACAATTGGACCTGGTAATATTGCTTCGACTGCCTTATTGGCTCCTGTAGGTATGGCTATTGCTGGACGTATTGGCGTGCCGGCAATGGCTATGACAATGCTGATTGTTGGCGCTGCAAACGGCGCTGCGTTTTCGCCTTTTGCACCTACCGGTATCATTTCTAACGGTATTATTGCAAAAATGGCACCCCAATTAGGAATTCCTGCAGAATCATTATCGAGTCTTGCTTGGAAAGTGCATTTTAATTCTGAGATTGTGCAAGGTCTTGTTAACTTCGGTGGCTTCTTTATCTTCGGGGGTTTAGCCTGGATGAAGAAACAACGTGGCGGCAGTGCTTTAAACATTGATGAAATTGCTCCTAAACCGGAACCATTTACTGCAAAGCAAATGGCGACTTTGGCTGGTATCGTAGCTTTGGTTGTTTCCGTTATCTTCTTGAAATGGGACGTTGGTGCCGTTGCTTTCGGTATCGGTGCAATCTTCCTGTTGTTTGAAATTGCTGACGATGCGAAAGCGGTTAAAGCTATGCCTTGGGGCGTTATCCTCATGGTGTGCGGTATGTCTGTATTAATTGATATCATGGACCAAGCCGGTGGCTTGACTGCTATGGTTAAAATGATTGGCGTTATTTCCAATCCTGTTACCATCAATGGTGTTCTTGGTTTCATCACTGGTATCATTTCGGCTTACTCCAGCTCTTCAGGCGTTGTAATGCCAATGTTCCTGCCAATGGTTCCTGGTTTGATCAAAGAAGTAGGGGGCGGCAATCCTGTAGCCCTGATTTCTTCTATCAATATCGGTGCTCACTTGGTTGATACATCACCTTTGTCAACCTTAGGTGCTCTTTGTATCGCCAGTGCTGCTGAGCATGAAGACAAAGCAAAATTGTTCCGTAACTTAATGTTGTGGGGCTTGTCCATGTCAGTGGTTGGTGCGCTTGTTTGTTATGTAGCTTTTGGTCTGCTTGGACTATAAGCAATAAAAAAAAGAGAGGCTTAGGCCTCTCTTTTTTTTATGTCTTTTTTTAGCAAAAGAAGGATTTTTAAGTTCAGGATAGAATAACTTATATCTATAGAGACATAGAGAGAATGTATATATTAAACATAGTAAGATTACATATCCCTATAGTCCCTTTTTTTGGATTGAATTTTCCGATTATTTATTATTTACATAATAGTATGTTTAGTGATACTATTATGTTATTGAGAGGGGGGATGCTTTAAGGAGAGGAGTTATTGTACTGTTACCGTAACAGTCTCCTGAGAGAAAGTGTGAAGAACGTTGTACCGCATGGTAATTCAACGCAAATTACATTGGGGGGGAATTTTAAATGGAAATATCATTGGCTGCAATTATGTCAATTGTTGCCCTACTAATCGTGGTAATTATCAGTTGTGTAAATGAAGATCTAAATGTTGGCTTTCTTGGTATCGCCTTCGCAATCATTGTTGGTGGTATCTGGGGCGAAACAACAGCAGTTAAAGTAATGGGTTATTTCCCTACCGGTCTTTTTATGATTCTCGTAGGTGTTACATTCTTATTTGGTATGGCCCAAACAAATGGTACTATGGAAAAGCTGACAGCTTACTCCGTACGCCTTTGCAAAGGCAACACTGCATTTATGCCTTTAATTATATTTGTTCTTACAACGTTTGTGACAACTATCGGACCTGGTAACATTGCTGGAACAGCCTTGATGGCACCAGTTGCAATGGCTATTGCTACTCGGATCGGCATGCCGGCTTTTCTGATGACTCTCATCGTTGTCGGTGCTGCAAACGGCGCAGCCTTCTCACCTTTTGCTCCTACAGGTATTATATCTAATGGTATTATTGCTAAAATGGCAGGCGGACTGGGTATCCAGGATTTAAGCGGTTTGGCCTGGAAAATTCACTTTAACTCAGAAATTGCTCAAGGCCTGGTTAATATCGGTGGTTTCTTCGTACTTGGCGGTTGGGCCTGGATTAAGAAACAACGCGGCGAAACTCTCAATATTGATGAATTAGCTCCGAAACCAGAACCTTTCAACAAGCATCAAATTCTTACGCTCTCAATGGTAGGTATTTTGATTCTCTTGGTTGTTCTTCCTGGATTGCCTGCTACAAAAGCGTTATTCTCCAAAACAGTGCTTAACCTTTTGAGTAACGTTGGTTCAATTGCCTTTATATTAGCTGGTGTATTGATGCTGACTGGCTCGGGCGATAGCAAAGCCGCTATTAAAGTAATGCCTTGGGGCGTAATGCTCATGGTGTGCGGCGTAACCGTTCTCATCGAAGTTATGGATAAAGCGGGCGGACTCAATGCCTTGGTTAAAGTAATTGGCGCTATTTCCACTCCTACCACAGTTAATGCTTGGCTTGGTTTAATTACAGGTGCTATCTCGGCATACTCCAGCTCATCGGGCGTAGTAATGCCGATGTTCCTGCCAATGGTTCCTGGCTTGATTAAAGAAGTTGGTGGCGGTAACCCAATTGCTATGATTTCTTCTATCAATATCGGTGCTCATTTGGTTGATACTTCTCCTCTTTCCACGCTGGGCGCTCTTTGTATTGCCTGCGCAGGTGAGCATGAAGATAAAGCTAAATTGTTCCGCAACCTGTTGATTTGGGGTCTGTCCATGTCAGTGGTTGGCGCAATCGTCTGCTATATCTTCTTTGGATTACTCAACTTATAATAGCAACTATGAAGACCGGGAATAAATTCCCGGTCTTTTTATTTTTATACATCTTGTACGCATTATGCTGAATGCTGTATACTATAACGGTAAGTTTTAGTTATACAGGAGGAAATATGGAGAAAATTGTAGATCAGTCTATTGTCACCCCAAAAAATACCTATGCTATTTCTTTTAGTGTGATCATGCTTGTTTCCATGATTGGTTTTAGTGTGTATCGGTATATTGATATTGGCTTTTTCTCGCCCTTAGAAGTTTTTGCTGAATTGATGATTATTTTTGTATTAGTTGACAGAGCACAATCAAAACTCACTTATGAACTTGATAAAAAAGTATTTCGAATCACGAAAAAAAGCTTATTTGGCACTCAGGTGCATGAGATACCATATAAAGATGTCTTCGGTATTTATGATTATGTTCCTAAGCTTGTGGGCGCCGTTAAATTTCGCCATACCTACCGTCTGCATTCAGCACTTGACGGGCGGAAAGTATGGACATTGGCATACCGGTTTATGAAGAAAGGTAAGACGGAAAATCGCAAAGTCTTTTTTAAGGCAAGTGAAGAGCTGCTTAATGGGTTAAATCAGCGCTTGCCGAATAAAGTACGTATTTCGGAAGAAGAAGCAGTGCGTAATATTATATTGAATGAAAAAGACTAGTAAGCTTAAACCCGGGTGCAGATATTTGTACTCGGGTTTAGCTGTTAGTATAGTACTTTCTATATTTATTTGAACTATTTTGTTTGCTAATAAAACAGTATAGAAATCATTTATATGTAGGGAAAGGGAGAGCGCTTAAAGCACTCTCCCTTTCTTTTATTTCTAACAAATCACATGATTACATAAAATAAATCAATATTGCCAAAGTTGTAAATTTACCGTAAATTAGCAGGAAATGACATGTGGAAGAAGAAAGGATAAAGAATGTTACTAAGGTGTGTAGTACAAGAATATGATATTAATAAAATATAAGACAAAGGGGGGGAGAACTATGGTTAAGCGCCAGGAGGGTGTCGTGCTGGAGGTTTCCGAAAAAATGGCAAAGGTAAAAACAAGCCGGCATAATAATTGTGAAAGCTGCGGCGCTTGCCCAGGGAATTCAGCACTTGTGCTGGATGCGAAAAACCCCTTAGGTGCGTTGCCTGGGCAGCGCGTGGAATTCGAAATCCGTGAAGCTGGTATGTTAAAAGCAGCATTTATCGTTTTTGTGTTGCCCTTACTTGCAGCTTTCATTGGTGGGACCAGCGGTGGATGGCTAGCAGCTCATGCCGGATATGATGCGCAATTGCCGGAGATAATTGGCGGTGTAATGTCGTTCGGACTGGCAGTCATGTATATCAAATATGTGGATGTCTCTATTCGATCCGATGCCAGGATGCAGCCAATTATAACCCGCATTTATAATTAACAGATGCAAACGAGGTGACAGTATGGCAAAAAGTTTTAGAGGCGGCGTTCATCCGAATGACCGCAAGGCTTACACTGCAAGCAGGTCCATTCAGGAAGTAGCTATTCCAGCACGTGTCATTATTCCCACACGCCAGCATATTGGTGCTCCCTGTACTCCTGTTGTCAAAGCAGGAGATTTGGTGAAAAAGGGTCAGATTATCGCAGATGCCCAGGCCTTTGTTTCAGCTCCGGTACATGCTTCAATCTCAGGAAAAGTTGTCGAGATCTCTGAATATCCTCATCCGGTTTTTGGTACATGTCCTGCTATTGTCATTGAAAACGATGGCAAAGATGAATGGCAGGAAGGATTGCCTCTTACCCGTAATTGGCAGGACTTTGATTGCTGCGAATTGAAGGAGTTTGTCCGTCAGGCAGGGATTGTCGGAATGGGAGGAGCTACATTCCCGACGCATGTCAAAATGGCTCCGCCAGCCGAGAAGTCAGTAGATATGCTTATTCTTAATGGCGCAGAATGTGAACCATTCTTGACAGCAGATCATCGTGTTATGCTGGAGCGGGCCGGACAGGTGCTTACCGGAACGCAAATAGCAATGAAAATTCTGGGGGTCACAAAGGGCGTTATTGGCATTGAAGAAAACAAACCTGATGCCATTGCGGCTATGCGTCAAGCTGCAGAGGGAACATCGATTCAGGTGGTTGCCCTTAAAACAAAATATCCCCAAGGTGCAGAAAAAACGCTGATTAAAGTAATTGCTGACCGCGAAGTTCCATCTGGCGGCTTACCGATGGATGTGGGAATTGTTGTCCAGAATGTCGGTACAGTAGTAGCTATTGCCGATGCAGTGCAGAATGGGGTTCCGCTAATCGAGAGAGTAACAACTGTAACGGGTGGTGCTGTTGCTGAGCCGCAAAATTTATTGCTGCGGGTAGGAACAACTTTTGCTCATGCCATTGAACTCTGCGGGGGCTTCAAAGAAACACCCGTTAAAATCATCATGGGTGGTCCTATGATGGGGTTAGCGCAGCGAACGCTGGATACTCCCATTATAAAAGGAACTTCTGGTATTTTGGCTCTGAGTGCAGCAGATGTCAATGTAGGGCCTGAGCGTCCCTGTATTCGTTGTGGGCGCTGTGTTGCTACCTGTCCTATGGGCTTAGTGCCGAGTATGCTTAGCTTACTGGGAGAACGCAGCCGTTTTCAGGAAGCGAAAGAGGAATTTAACTTGCTTGACTGCGTAGAATGCGGTTCGTGTGTATATGTTTGTCCTGCTAAACGAAATATTGTTCAGTATATTAAACTGTCCAAAGCCCAAAATGCCGCGCAAGCGGCAAAAAAATAGGAGGTGGGGCGAATGAGTACAGAAGGTAAAGTAGAGGCGGGTATCCTAGCCGTTTCAGCATCGCCTCATATTCGCTGTGACGAATCGATTGCCAAAATTATGTGGACAGTCAATGCGGTACTGGCACCGGCGGCGCTGTTTTCAGTGTGGCAGTTCGGTATGCCTGCATTGCTAACCATGATGATTTGTATTGTTGCATCTGTAGGTACCGAATATTTGATTCAAAAGTGGCAAAATAAGCCGGTAAGCATTACTGATGGCAGTGCTTTTTTAACTGGCTTGCTTTTGGCAATGAATATTCCTTCTACCGTTTCGTGGTATGTGCCCCTACTGGGTTCATTAGTTGCAATTGGTATCGCAAAACATACCATGGGCGGCTTAGGCTATAATATTTTTAACCCAGCCTTAATCGGGCGGGCTTTTCTGCTGGCATCGTGGCCAATTGCTATGACGACATGGCCTTCCATGCCAAGTCATATTGACGGGGTAACCTCAGCCACTCCCCTTGGCATATTAAAACTGCAGGGATATGAGAAATTAGTTCAGGTTTTTGGCGATCAGCCTTCTTTATACAAAGCACTTTTCTTTGGTACTCGCAGTGGCAGCGCAGGAGAAACTTCAGTCATTTTACTGCTTATTGGCGGGTTGTATCTCATTTACAGAGGCTATATCAATTGGCAGGTGCCTGTATGTATGATTGGAACAGTTGCGGGACTAACCTGGCTGTTTGGGGGTACTAGCGGTTTATTTACAGGAGATCCGCTGCTGGCAATGCTATCGGGCGGACTCGTTCTAGGTGCTTTTTATATGGCTACAGATATGGTGACAATTCCTATTACAATCAAAGGTCAAATTATTTTCGCTGTAGGTGCAGGTGCATTAACGGTACTTATCCGTCTATTGGGCGGTTATCCTGAAGGCGTCTGTTATGCCATATTGCTGATGAACTCAGTAACACCGCTGATCGATCGGCTGGTGCAGCCGGTTAAATTCGGTACTAGGAGGTAGAAAGGATGGCTGAAGCAGTACACGGACACGGACAAGATGAGCAAAACAGTATATTTAAAATCGGCATCAACCTGACAATTGCCTGTCTTTTATCTGGCGCTATTATTGCCGGTACCTATTCCATCACTGCTCCTATCGCTGCCCAGGAGAGAGTTAACCTGAAAAACCGGGCAATGAAGGAATTAGTAGCAGATGCTCAGACTTTCCAAGCAATCGAGGGTAAAATGGACTGGTATGCTGCACAAAAAGACGGTAAAACATTAGCATATGTAGTCCCTGCTGATAGCAAAGGCTATGGCGGAACGATTCGCATGCTGGCCGCAGTTACTCCTGAGGGGAAAATGCTTGATTATAAAATTTTGGCCCATAATGAAACTCCAGGACTTGGTGACAAAGCTGCTGATCCTAAATTTCGTCAGCGATTTGCGGGGAAGGCAGCACAGGAAATGGAAGTAGTGAAGGTGCCGTCCGATAAGAATATTCAAGCTCTGACAGGAGCGACAATCACATCACGTGCTGTCACTAAAGGAATCCGGGAAGCGGTTGAACAGGTAGCTGCATATGCCGCGCAAAAGAAGTGAGGTGGAAATAATGAAATTGTGGGATATTTTTTATAAAGGAATATTTGAACAAAACCCCATTTTCCGGCTTGCTCTTAGTCTTTGTCCGGCCCTTGCGGTTACATCGACTGTTATTAATGCGCTTGGTATGGGGTTGTCAGTTATGTTTGTTATCACTGCGAATAATGTAGTGGTTTCCACCTTCCGGCACTGGGTTAACCCTAAAGTCCGTGTACCGGTATATATCACTTCGATCGCCACTATTGTGACATTGGTGCAGCTTGTAATGGAAGCATATATGCCTATTCTGTACAGCGAATTGGGGATATACCTGGCATTAATCGTGGTATTCGCCGTTATTTTAGCCAGGGCAGAGGTTTTTGCAGCTAAAAATCCTGTTATTCCCTCTTTCTTTGATGGATTGGGTATGGGAGCGGGTTTTGCCGGTGCGATGCTGTTGATTGGCGTTATCCGTGAGCTTTTTGGATCAGGCAGTATAGGGGGAATACAAATCTTCGGGGCAGCTTATGATCCGCCATTGATCATGATTCTTGCTCCAGGAGGTTTTTTGCTTATGGGGCTGATGATAGGCGGATTTAATTTGCTCACAGAGTATCAAGATAAACAAAAAGCAGCTAAAAATAATGCTGTTATTATGCCGACAATAGGTGTACAAAGGAGTGAAGGATAATGGGTGAGTATTTTACACTCTTTATGGGCGCTGTTATTGTAAACAACTTTGTTTTGACCCGCTTTTTAGGACTATGTATTTTCTTTGGTGTATCAAAGAATTTGAATGCTTCCATTGGGATGGGAATGGCTGTTACGTCGATTATGACGCTAAGCTCAATTTTGGCCTGGGTAGTGTATACGTATGTTTTGCATCCATTTAAGCTGACGTTTCTGACAACAATTGTTTTTGTTGTATTAATTGCAAGCTTTGTACAGCTTACGGAAATGATTATTAAAAAGCATGCTCCTGCTTTATACAATATGTGGGGAATTTATTTGGTGCTGATTGCCACTAATTGTATCGTACTTGGCGTGCCGCTCTTAAATGCAGAATCCAATTTTACTTTTGCCAAAAGTGTGGTCCATGCGATTGGTTCGGGAGCAGGCTTTGCTCTGGCAATTGTTTTAATGGCCAGCCTGCGGGAAAAACTGCAATATGCCGATGTACCTAAATCGTTGAATGGTTTAGGGATTGCATTTATTTTGGCAGGAATGCTGGCATTGTCATTCTTCGGGTTTTCGGGGATGATTCCATTATAGCGCTCGTTGCAGTGTTGGAGGAGGAGAGAAATGGGTACTTCAGTGATGATTTTAGTAGTATTAACAACTTTGGGATTAGTTTTCGGCTTTATCTTAGCCTATGCAAACCGTAAGTTTGCTATTGAAATTAACCCATTGATTCATATTGTGGAAGATGTGCTTCCTAAAGGGCAGTGTGGAGCATGCGGATATGCTGGCTGTCAGGCATATGCAGAAGCGGTTGTATTGAATCCGGAGGTTTCTCCTAACTTATGCATACCTGGTAAAGAGCCAATTGCCAAAGCTGTGGCAGAGCTGACTGGTAAAGCAGCAGCGGAAATTGAACCTCGTATTGCACAGGTAAGATGTGCCGGCAGTGAAGGTAAAGCCGTGAAAGCCTACCACTATGAAGGAGTTCGTGATTGTGTTGCAGCAAATTTGATGTTTGGCGGACAAAAGGTTTGTAAGCATGGCTGCCTAGGGTTAGGCACTTGTGTTCAAAACTGTCCCTTTGATGCTATGACAATGAGTGCAGAAGGGTTGCCAATCATTGATCCGTCTAAATGTACTGGCTGCGGCAAATGCGAAACAGTTTGTCCGAAACATGTTATAGCTATGATGCCGCTTACAGCTAGTGTTCGTATTAACTGTAACTCCAAAGATAAGGGGGTAGTGGCTCGCAAAGCTTGTACGGTAGCCTGTATAGCCTGTTCTCTGTGCATGCGTGAATGTCCGCATGGTGCAATAAAAATGGAAAATAACCTGGCAGTTGTGAATCCGGATATTTGTCATACCCTATGCAGTGATGCCCGATGTTTGCTTAAATGTCCTACAAAAGCGATTAGGCCTGCAGTTTTAGGGCTTGTTCCGGGATCTGAGAATCAAGCTAGCGTGGAGGCTGTTTGTGTTTCTTGCCGGCAAACAGGAGTCGCCGGGTAAGAGTAGTGTGCGATAAAAAAGAAGGAAATCGGCTTGGCCGATTTCCTTCTTTTTTGTGTTATTGTGTTATATGGAATAACTGTCTAACAGGTTAATATATTCTTCTTTGGTCAATAAGGGCTTAAAGTTAGTGAGAATAGTTTGTGCCTGCTCTGCCTCAGCGGCAAGCAGATCAATGATAGTCATTGCCATAATTTTGGCAGGCAGAATGCAGGCTGCGTAATAGTCGACAACAGTAAAATCGCGCACATGGAGGGAACCCGTTGCACCCCCTACATATGGATGGATGGTTGGCATTAAATGGGAAACATCGCCCATGTCAGTTGATCCCCCAAAGTGCCCTACCTGAATAATATGATCTTCAGGTATAAAATGGCGGGCGTTAGCAGAAAAAAGATCATTCATTGCTTCCGGACAATGGAGCGGAAGATAACCGGGCAAGGTTTTGATTATTGTTTGAGCTCCGATTGCATCACCGCCCGCTTTTAAAGCCCGGTCTACCTTTTGATGAGTAGCATCAATGGCCGTCATGGTCTTTGCCCGTACATATGTTTCCAGTCTGACGTCAGCAGGCACACTGTTCACTAAGTCGCCGCCTTTCGTTATAATGGGGTGGACTCGAACGTTATCCTGATCCTGAAAAGTTTCCCGAAGGGCATGAATCCCCATTAAACCCATCATGGCCGCATTTAATGCATTGATGCCTTGTTCCGGAGCTTCGGCAGCATGCGCCTCTTTCCCCATATATTGAATAGTTTTGCCTATAAATCCATTACTTGATTGTCCAATAGAGATGGAGGCCTTTGGTGCGTTCTTAGCAGAGTGCACCATCATCGCCATGTCAATATCGTCAAACTCTCCCCGATAAATTAATTCTTGTTTTCCCCCAAGAAAGTGGATTTTGCCTTCGTCCCGCAATTTTTGCCGATAAGCAATCTCAATGTATTCTTCAGCCGGCACAGCCATGAAAGTTACATTGCCGTGCAAAGCATCGGCAATACCTGCTATCTTCAATCCCAGGGCCGTACCCACTAGTACACCGAGCTGCACATGATGTCCACAGGTATGAGCCGCTCCTGTATACGGATCGGCCTTAGCGCTGTCCGGGCAAATAACAGCATCCAGCTCTCCCAAAATTGCAATATTAGGTCCCTCCGTATCTGGTTTGAGTCTGGCTTTAATGCCGGTTAACGCCAAGCCCTCCTGGCAGGAGTAGCCCAGGTCGGCAAGGAAATCGGCCGTAAGCCGGGCTGTTTTCGTTTCTTTAAAACCTAATTCAGGATGTGCTTCTACCTGTTGAGCGTATGTAATAATTTTGTCAGCATGTTTATCAATTACTTGGCAAACAAGGTTTTTTAACTCTACTATGTTCATAACAGTCACCTCTAAAACAATAATGATAAAACTACTTCGCTATATATATAACGGGTTCCTTCGTTAGAAAAATCAGTAATTACTTTATTTATGAAAGTATTCTTTAATAATGTTGACACTTGTGTTTATGCATAGTACTATTGTCTTCATGGAAAGTAGATGTAATTGTAATAATAAGCCATTAAGGAGGAAGCGGATGAGTGTATTAAAAAATGGAAAAATTCATATTTGTGCGTTCCTGATTGTAGTTATTTGTGAACTTATCGGGACGAAAAAGGTGCCTTTGGGGCCTGGAGTGCTATTATTTTTACCGATGCTTTATGCCATGATTTTAGGCGGAATTGTTAGCTGGCCGCGATTAAAGATGGTCAAACTGGAGGAAATGAATAAAGCCTCAGCTGTGCTTAGTATGACTACATTAATATTAGTTGCCAAACTAGGAGTTATTATTGGTCCATCAATGGATAAACTGGTGAAATCAGGCTTAGCACTTTCTCTGCAGGAAGTTGGACATTTTTTTGGTACTGTTATTTTGGGGCTGCCAATTGCAATTTTATTAGGCTTAGGCAGAGAAGCTGTGGGAGCAACTTTTTCGATAGATCGGGAGCCTAATATTGCGATTATCGCAGAAAAATATGGCCTTGATTCACCTGAAGGCCGGGGCGTTATGTCGGTCTATATCTGCGGGACTTTATTTGGCGCCGTATGGCTGGGGCTGCTAGCCGGATATTTGGCAGCTTTGAAGATCTTCCATCCTTTTGCACTTGCAATGGGAGCAGGCGTTGGTTCAGGAAGTATGATGGCGGCTGCTTCGGGTGCTATCAAGGCCGTTTTTCCGGAATATGCCAATGAGATATTGCTTTATGCTGGAGCAAGCAATTTATTGACTACTATTGTTGGTATTTATTTTAGTCTCTTTGTGTCGCTGCCTATTACTAATTACTTATACAAAGTTCTTACTCCTATATTAGGCAGGCAGAATACAGCCTCAGATAAGGAGGAAGTTGCAAAATGAAGTGGACTGAAATAATAAAGATTTTTACTCTAATGGGAATTATGACGGTAGCAGGCAATACCATTGGTTATAAGATGCCTCTCATCGATGCCGTCATCGGTTATCTGATCATGATGGGAATTACATTAGCTGGCATTGCTTTCGCACGCATCATACCCTTGAAACTTCCCATGGTATTTTGGATTTCTATTATTGCTATAACTTCAACTTCTCCGTTATCGCCTTTTGCCAAGGATATCTTGGCTTTTACCGGGAAAATTGATTTTTTGGCACTTTGCACGCCCATTCTCGCCTATGCGGGATTAGCGGTGGGAAAAGATTTAGCTATGTTTAAGAAGATGTCATGGCGGATTGTGGTTGTGGCACTAGCTGTTTATACAGGCACATTTGTCTTTGCTACTTTTATTGCACAAATGATGCTACATATTGAAGGTATTATTTAAGAAAAATGCAGCGCTGAAAAAATAGCGCTGCATTTTTCTTTGTCCGTTGTTATGGTAGGAAGGATGAGGTACAATAGAAGGGAGAAGAGCCCAGCAGCAAAAAGTATTGTGAGGTTACAAGAATGTCAGCCAGATCAACTATTCTGCTAGGATTATTGATTGGAATCGCCGCAGTGCTTCATATCATTGAAAACTGGCTGCCTTTGCCGCTTCCTGTGCCGGGGGCTAAGCTGGGATTGGCAAATGTAATATCATTGATTGCCCTGATCTATTTCGGCTGGCGTCATGCGCTGTATGTGGTAATTGGCAGGGTGCTTCTTGGTTCAGTAGCCGGTGGCGTATTTTTAGGGCCGACCTTTGTGATGAGCTTGTCCGGTGCTGTTGGCAGTTTACTGGTAATGGGTCTTGCCTGGAAGCATTGGCGCCCAAGCCTTTCTATTGTCGGAATTAGTGTACTAGGCGCCTTTGTTCATAACAGTCTTCAATTAGTTATTGCATCAAAGCTGGTTTCCAATTATGGAGTATTATGGTACTTGCCGTGGCTGACGCTTTTTGCTTTACCGACAGGCATTGCTACCGGCTTATGTGCTGCAGCTTTTTTAAATCGATCAGGCGCTTTTTTTTTAGTCGAAAAACAATGATAAAAACATAAAAATCCTCATTAGGAGAGGATTTTTGTTTCTTCTTGTAGAAGTCTGATGAAGCACCAGTGTTTGAAACTGAGATGGAGGTATACTAATGAGAGGCGGTAGTAACAAAGGTTTTGGTATGCTGGCGCTGTTTTTGATTACCGGCGCAGTTTTAGGCGGTATTATCGGTGAAATTATTGCTGATTCAACCCTGCTCGCTGGCGTAGCACCTTACTTGGTAAAGCAATTTCTGATTTTTGATTTGCTTCCGGTTACCATTAACCTTTATGTCATTAAATTTGTAATTGGTTTTGCTCTTTACCCGAATTTAATCAGCCTTCTCGGCATGGTAGCTGCAGCTGCTCTTTTTCGACGCTTCTAGGAGGAATGTTCATGGCAATCGTACTTGCATCCGCTTCTCCTCGCCGGCAGCAATTATTAGAACAAATTGGCTGCTCATTTTCAATAATGGCAAGTGATTTTGTTGAAGATAATACAATAGATCTGCCTGCGGATGAATTGGCTGTTGCACAGGCGAAAGGCAAAGCATGTGCTGTGGCGGCAAAGGCGAATGCCGGTGATATTGTTATTGGCGCTGATACTATAGTCGTTCTTGATGGACAGGTTTTTGGAAAACCAGTTGACAGGGACGATGCGTGCCGCATGTTAACCAGTTTGTCCGGTAAGGAACACCTGGTTATTACGGGGCTGGCCGTAGTTCGTGATAATCTGATTATGACGGATTGCTCAATAACCACTGTCAAATTCCGTACGCTTACGGCAACTGAAATTGAACGATATATTGCCACCGGTGAACCTGAAGACAAAGCTGGCGCCTATGCAATACAAGGCGTTGGAGCTTTGCTTGTCGAAAACATTTGTGGCTGTTACACGAATATAGTGGGCCTGCCTCTGGTAACGCTGGCCCGACTTATGTCTAAGGTTGGTGTAGTGTTGCTATGACATCTGTAAAGCCTTTGATGATGAAGGAACTGCCAGAAGATGAAAGGCCCCGTGAAAAACTGCTTGCAAAGGGTCCACAAGCGCTTAGTAATTCTGAGTTACTGGCTATTTTAATTCGTACAGGGACAGCAAATGAATCGGTTATGCGTTTGGCAGAACGCGTTCTTGAACAATTTGAGAATGGTGGCCTGACTGCTCTAGGCCGATTAACACCTAGAGAAATCAGCAGGGTTAAAGGTATTGGAGCTGCAAAAGCGGTTACTATTACTGCAGCTGTTGAATTGGGAAAGCGAATGGCTATGCTCGGAGCCGGTGACAAGGTTATTATTCGCTCACCTCAGGATGCAGCTTGGCTAATGATGCCACGGTTGCGCTATGAGCCGAAAGAGCTGTTTGTTGCTATTATGCTATCCACAAAGAATCATGTGCTTAGTACACCGGTTATTTCGGTGGGGTGCTTAAATGCCAGCATCGTTCATCCTCGCGAATTATTTCGTGAAGCGATCAATTATAGTGCGGCTTCTGTTATTCTTGTTCATAATCATCCCAGTGGTGATCCTGCCCCTAGTGCTGAAGATATTTCTTTGACTAAAAAATTGGTGGAAGCAGGTCATTTACTAGATATTTCTGTATTAGATCATGTAATTATCGGAGACGGTAAGTATGTTAGCTTAAAAGAAAAGGGTATACTATAACAGTATTGAAAAGCAATCATACACGTCGGCTGCTTTTATGAAAGGAGTCATGTTTTTTTATGGTGAATTTTTTTGGATCATTTTCTCGTGATATGGGCATAGACCTTGGGACGGCTAATACGCTGGTCCATGTAAAAGGAAAAGGTATAGTGCTAAGAGAACCGTCAGTAGTGGCTATTCAGCGTGATACCGGAGAGGTGCTTGCTGTTGGTGAAGAGGCCAAACAGATGATTGGCCGTACACCGGGGAATATCATTGCTATTCGTCCCTTGAAAGATGGTGTAATAGCTGACTTCGATGTAACCCAAGCCATGTTAAAGTATTTTATTCGCAAAGCAATTGATACAAAGTCATTTATTCGTCCCAGAGTAGTTGTGGGTGTTCCTTCCGGTGTTACCGAAGTAGAAAAAAGGGCTGTTATTGATGCGACTATTCAGGCTGGCGCCAGAGAAGCCTATCTGATTGAAGAACCAATGGCTGCTGCGATTGGTGCAGGATTACCTGTTCATGAACCTACAGGAAATATGGTTGTCGATATTGGTGGCGGTACTACTGAAGTAGCTGTTATCTCACTAGGTGGTATTGTTACCAGCCGTTCTATTCGAATAGGCGGGGATGAGTTGGATGAAGCAATCATTCAATATATTAAGAGAACCTATAACTTAATGATTGGTGAGAGAACTTCAGAAGAAGTAAAAATATCGATAGGTTCTGCAATTCCTCCTGTTGTTGATGAAACGTTGGATATCCGGGGAAGGGATTTGGTTACAGGTCTGCCCAAGACACTGACTATCAGGGCAACTGAAATTCAAAGAGCATTAAATGAACCGGTTTTTGGGATTATTGAGGCAGTTAAGGTAACGTTGGAAAAAACTCCTCCTGAGCTTGCATCTGATATTATGGATCGTGGCATTGTAATGACCGGTGGTGGTTCATTGCTTCGTGGATTAGACACACTGCTTAATAAAGAAACCGGTATGCCGGTGCATATTGCTGAAGATGCACTGTCCTGTGTTGCGATTGGTACAGGCAGGGCACTCGAAACACTTGATCTATTGAAGCGGGTACTTATGACACCTAAAAAATTAGGAGAAAGGGGCCTGTAAAGTGGGATTCTTAAACAAAAAGGCGGTCATCTTGGTGATGGCTGTATTAACCGTCTTTTTGCTGGCGAATTTTGCGGGCCGCAGTATTTATCGACTCACCTTTGTTGAACAGCTTGTGACAACCGCTCTAGCGCCGGTGGAAGCACTAGTATCCCGAATGTCTTATGGCTTACAGAGTGTTACCAGTTCGACGGGACAGCTTTTTGTGGTATACCGTGATAATCAGGTTCTGCGGGAACAAATAGATCAGCTGAGACAGAGCGAGTTAAATGTCACCGAAATTATGGCAGAGAACCTTCGCTTACGTACAATGCTGGACTACAAAAAAGGAGTTCCTCAGTTTGATTTTGTAACTGCCGCGGTGATTGCCCGTGATCCGGGAGCCTGGACAAACATTATGATCATTAATAAAGGTTCTAATGATGGTTTGTCAAAAGATATGCCGGTAGTTACTCCACAAGGCCTTGCGGGAAACGTAATACAAGTATTTGCTACTACTTCGAAAGTGCAGCTTATTCTTGATCCCAGAAGTGCAGTCGGTTCGCTTATCCAGCGTCCCGAATCGAGAGTGGCAGCCATTGTGGAGGGCAACAGCGCAAGACCGATGTCGCCACATATGGTGAATTTGTCACGCGATGCAGATATTATCAGGGGTGATAAAGTTATTACTTCCGGCTTTGGCGGAATTTATCCTAAAGGACTACTAGTGGGGGAAGTAACAGATATCGTTAATGAAGAAGGCGGCTTGTTAAAATATGCCGTCTTGAACCCTGCTGTAGATTTTGATAGACTAGAAGAGGTCTTAGTTATCATCCGCTCGCGTGAGGCAGCACCTGTATTGCCGAATTCGACGCCAACTCCTCTAAATCCTGAGCAGAATCCTGCTCAGTCCTCAAAGGGGATAGGGCAATGAGGGCGATTGTTTGGGGAGCCTTTATCTTTATTACACTGATTGTACAGGCTGTTGTTATGCCGTCACTATCCATACAGGGAATCCGTCCGGATTTGCTGCTAATCGTGGTAGTGTCAGCCAGCTTGCTTTATGGTAAAGAAGCTGGAGTAGGAGCTGGCTTTTTTGCCGGTCTCCTGCAGGATTTGGCATCCGGTAATGTTTTTGGTCTCAATCTATTGGCAAAAATGGCTGTTGGCTATTTGTTCGGTCTAGCTGAGCGGAAAGTCTTTAAGGAGAACATTTTACTACCGGTACTCGCACTTTTGCTAGCAACACTTTTAAATAGTGCAATTGTCATGAGCTTTGTTATGTTGAGTGGCTATAAAATAGATATTGCTACGTCGATCGTGCACACTGTTCTTCCCATAACCCTATATAATATGGCTATGGCAATTCCTATGCACCAGATCTTTGCTAAAGCAATACGTAAAGTTAATGCTTATTGTGCTTGAGTTTTGAGGGCGTAAGAGCAACCATATGGTTGCTCTTATCCTTGTTTGTTAATCATTGAGAGAGTGGGTTGTTGTCATGCTGGCAAAACGAGTGAATCAAAGATTCGATGTCCTTGGTCTGATCGTTTTTATTGTTTTTGTCGCTCTTGTTAGCCGATTGGGCTATTTACAAGTAGTGCAAGGCAAATATTATGAAAGGTTGGCAGACGGCAACCGCATTCGCCTAATACCTATTATGGCACCGCGCGGGGTATTTTATGACCGCAATGGAGTGGCTCTCGTATCTAACCGTCCTGGATTTACTGTTTCTTTAGTGCCGATAAGCGGTCCAATTCCAGATGATGTCATCCGGAAATTAGCTGCTATTTTGGCAATGAATGAAACCGATATTCGTACTAAAATTCAACAGAATAATGGGGCTTTTGAACCAATTCGCATTAAGACTGATATTGGGCCGGATATCGTAACGAAGATAGAAGAGCGGCGTAGTGAATTGCCGGGAGTGGCAATTGAAATACAGCCTATACGCAACTATGTTAACAATGAACTGGCGGCCCATGCATTTGGTTATGTAAGCGAAATAAATGATGTAGAATTGGAAAAAAGAAAGTCTGAAGGGTATAAACAAGGGGATATTATTGGCAAGTTTGGTTTGGAACGGGTTTATGATAAAGAATTGCGGGGAATTGATGGCGGCGGCCAGGTAGAAGTTGATGTGACGGGAAGACCTGTACAGGAATTAGGGAAAAAAGAACCTATACCGGGCAGTAGTCTTACACTTACTGTAGACTACCGTATTCAAAAAGCAGCTGAAGCCGCTATTGACGAGCAATTAAAATACTTACAGACAAAGACGGAGTTTGTTAATGCGAAGGCGGCTGCAGCAATAGCTATGAACCCGCAAACCGGTGAAATTTTAGCAATGGTCAGCAGGCCTACCTTTAATCCTAATTTGTTTGCTGTAGGTATTTCCACAAAAGACTGGAAGCTGATTAATGAAAACCCTTCCCATCCAATGGATAATAAAGTTATTTCGGGCGAATATCCACCAGGATCTACTTTTAAAATTGTTACTGGTACCGCAGCTCTCGAATTAGGGAAAGTAACACCTGAAGAAAAGATTTTGGATACAGGCACGCACTGGATTATTCCAAAAGGGAATGCCGGTGGGGAAGCTTTGGGCTGGATTAATTTCCGGGAAGCTCTGGCTAAGTCGGATAATGTTTATTTCTATGAAATGGGCAATCGACTGGGAATTGATAATCTTGAGAAGTATGCCCGTGCTTTTGGCCTTGGTACTTATACCGGCATTAACTTGCCAGGAGAAAGCAATGGACTTGTAGCCAACCGGCGCTACAAAGAGAAAGTATATGAAGAAGACTGGTATTTATCAGAAACCTTCGATGCTGCTATCGGACAGGGCTTCCAGTTGGCTACACCGTTGCAAATCGCTGTTATGTTAGGTGAGATTGCGAATGGCGGCCATCGTTACCGGCCATACCTTGTCAGTAAAATCACTGCTCCCGACGGTTCAGTAACAAAAACTTTTGCGCCTGAGGAAGTTGGCAAAATTGATATTTCCAGCAAAACACTCAATCTGGTTCGTGATTCTCTCCGGGAAGTAGCACAAGAAGGCGGTACAGCAGGTGATTCTTTTCGGGGCTTTCCGATATCTATTGCCGGTAAAACCGGTACTGCTGAGAATTCTCACGGAGATGATCACGGCTGGTTTGTTGCTTACGGTCCTTATGAGGATCCAAGAATTGTTGTTGTCGTTATTGTTGAGCAAGGTGGCTATGGTGCGTCATCGGCGGTACCTATTGCGAAGAAGATATTGGAAGCAGCCTTTAACATTAACCAGCAGCAAACAGAGGCAAGCAGAGTGTATAAAACACAAACCGCTTTGTAAGTGTATATTTCAGGTGTAAAAAAAGGGGGTAATTCCTCTTTTTTTGCATTTTTGCAGGAATAGTTGGATGAAATAGCGAATTTTAGTTGACAAATAAGAGATGATTTGTGGTAAAATTTAGGAGACAGCATGCATGACGCAGTAATGTTTAAAGGAAGCCGCGATGGTATTCGATTAATCATTAATCAGTCAGTTGAATTCGGTTATATCCTTAATCAGCTGAAAGCAAAATTAGATGAAGCGGCAGACTTTTTTACTGCCGGCACTACGGTAAAGGTACCTGCAGCCCTCAGTTTTTTAAATGGGGAACAGCGGGAGGAATTAGCTGGGTTATTAGCCCATTATGGGCTGCAATGTGCAGAATGCAACGAGACTTATGCACCGGAAGAGGAGCTGGAGGTGCCCGAGCATGTTCCTGCTCAGCTTGAACGTCATGTACATGAAACGCTTATTGTACCGCGTACCTTGCGGGGAGGGCAAAAGCTGATTCACGATGGATCGGTTATCATTGATGGAGACGTCAATCCTGGAGCAGAGGTTATCGCAGGTGGCAATATTACTATTTTAGGCACTTGTCGGGGTGTAGCCCATGCCGGTGCTTATGGTAATGAGGAAGCCACCATTACAGCAAAACGGCTGATTGCCAGCCAACTGCGTATTGCCGGACTTATTGCCCGGGCACCGGACTATCTGGATATATCGACCTATGTGGAAACTGCACGTATTGATAATCATCATATCATTATTGAGCCGGCGACTTTAGGGGAGGAATAGCTATCATGGGTGAAGTTATTGTAATTACGTCCGGCAAAGGCGGTGTGGGGAAAACTACCACAACTGCGAACCTGGGGACAGGATTTGCCCTGCAAGGAAAAAAAGTAGTTTTAGTTGATGCTGATATTGGTTTACGTAATCTGGATGTAGTTATGGGATTAGAGAATCGAATTGTTTATGATTTAGTTGATGTTACAGAGGGCAACTGTCGTTTAAGGCAGGCGCTGATCAGAGATAAGCGCTATGAAACCTTATACTTGCTGCCTGCTGCTCAGACACGGGATAAGAATGCTGTTAATCCGGAACAAATGAAACAATTATGCCTTGATTTAGCGCAAGAGTTTGATTATGTCCTTATTGACTGCCCGGCTGGTATTGAGCAAGGCTTTAAAAACGCCATTGCCGGAGCGGATAAGGCGATTATTGTTACTACTCCTGAAGTTTCGGCAGTTCGTGATGCTGACCGTATTATCGGGCTGTTGGAGTCGGAAGGAAAAAGCAACCCTAAACTCATCGTAAACCGCATTCGCCCTCATATGGTGAAAAAAGGTGATATGATGAACATTGATGATATTATTGAAATACTGGCAATCGATTTGTTGGGAATTATTCCGGAAGATGAATACATTGTTGTATCTACTAACCGCGGAGAACCAGCTGTAGTAAATCCGACATCCCTTGCTAGTACTGCATATAAAAATATTGTCCGCCGGTTAACCGGTGAAAACGTGCCGCTCATGGAAATGCAGGTTGAAGATGGATTATTACATAGACTGAAAAAAATATTTGGTTTTTAAAGGAGGCGAGAATAGGTATGTTTGATTTAATTCACCGATTGTTTTCCAAAGAAAATAGTGGATCGAAGGATATTGCCAAAGAACGGCTTCGTCTGGTCCTGGTGCATGACCGGGTCAACGTCTCGCCGCAGTTTATGGAAATTTTAAAAGATGATATGATTAAAGTGATCTCGAATTATATGGAGATCAATGAAAAGGATATGGAAGTTAATTTGACAAGTTCTAACTCCTCGGTTGCTTTGGTTGCGAATATTCCTGTTAACCGCATGAAGCGCAATATAACGATGAATGAGTAAAGTAGAAGGCACAGACGACAGGGTCTGTGCCTTCTTATTCTGAAAGAAAACTGGACTAAGCGGTAAAATATGATTATAATGAATTAGGGCGTGTCTGAAAACTATCTGACCACCCACTGACGGCGCTTTTTGTGCCATACTTCATTAAAATTTTTTGAAATAGGAGCCGCTATTCCTGCAAAATTTTATCTCGTCTGGCGCAAAAATCGCTCGCCATTGGTCAGCCTGCTAGTTATCAGGCAAGCCCTAGATAATGTAGATAGACGGAGAAGAAGCTTATTATGCTCAACCGGCGTTTATTGAAGAATTTGGATTTTGTTGTTATTGCAGTTACAGCCCTGCTTATTTTGATAAGTCTTATCATTATTGGCAGTGCCACGCATATTAATAATCCGAGTGAAGATCGATATTGGTATGTACAGCGGCAGGGGATTTTTGCTATTGCCAATATAATTGTTATTTTTCTTATGCTGCATATGGATTATAAGGTGTTGTCCAAATACGCTAATTTCTTTTATTGGACGAACCTTGCGATGTTGTTAGCTGTTATGTTTGTAGGAACATCGGCTCTGGGGGCGCAGCGATGGATTCAAATTGGCCCCATAAGCCTGCAGCCTTCTGAGTTTTCCAAACTGATTATGATTATTTGTTTGGCGAGTATGCTTGAAAAAAGGATTGGCCAGCTTAATTCCTTTCGGGAGATATTGCCTGTGTTTATTTACGTAGGTATACCCTTTCTTCTGGTTCTTAAGCAGCCTGATTTGGGAACATCGCTTGTATTTATGGCGATTTTGTTTGGAATGATTTTTATTGCGGGTATCAGTATTCGCCATCTGATGATGATTTTTGGTGCCGGGACAGCCATCTTGCCCATTTTTTGGCACTTCTTAAAGGATTATCAAAAACAGCGATTGACCGTCTTTATCGACCCTAATGTCGATCCACTTGGATCGGGCTATCATATCATTCAATCTAAGATTGCTATTGGGTCAGGAATGTTATTTGGGAAGGGATTATTCAGCGGTACCCAGAGTCAGTTGAATTTTTTGCCGGAAAATCATACTGATTTTATTTTTGCTGTTATTGGCGAAGAATTGGGCTTTATAGGATCGGCAATTATTTTACTGCTTTACCTGGTTTTGCTATATCGGGGAGTTAAAATTGCTGCATCTGCAAAAGATAATTTTGGTACCTTATTAGCGACCGGTATTACATCAATGCTGACGTTTCATGTTTTGGTTAATGTTGGGATGACCGCAGGAATTATGCCAGTTACAGGGATTCCTTTACCACTTATGAGTTATGGTGTGAGCGCGCTTACAACAAATCTTATCAGTATTGGAATCTTGCTGAATATTTATATGCGACGACAAAAAATCATGTTTTAATAATGAAGTTTTAGAAGTGCACAAGCTATGCTTGTGCACTTTTTTGGTCTATTTACCGGTATTGATCATATATTTTTTACTAAGGGCGACCATTGCATGTGGGGGGATGAATCATGGCAAAGCTGTTAAATAAATTGAAAAAAGATACCCGGTGGGGTGAGTCGGCCCGGGATTATCATTGGCAATATGACGAAGAACCCGATTACACCTGGTTGAAAAAGCTTGTCGTTGCAGCACTCATTTTTACGGTTGGTTATATTGCTCAAGTTTCGGATACTGCAATTGGTAAAACAGTGACGGGTGGTATTCGCTATGTATTAACTTTTGAGACGGATTTTGGTTATATAGCGGAACGCTTAGCCCCTTATGCGCCGCAAGGCTTTAATACGATGGTGTTAAAACGGGTTCAAACAACAGTTTCCAAGCCTGCCGATCCACTGCTTTATATGTCAAAGCCCATTGAAGGAAAAGTAATAGCTCCCTTTGGTTGGTGGACTCATCCTGTATTAAAGCAGGAAATGATGCATGAGGGTATCGATTTTGAGGCGTTTCCAGGTACAAATGTAAAAGCTGCTTCGTCAGGAAAGGTAAAAGCAATATCAGAGAGTGCTCAGTTTGGTAAAACATTGATTATTGAGCATAGTCAAGAGATTGACACGCTTTATGGGCATCTTGGGGAGACATTAGTAAATGCCGGAGATATGGTCAGCCAGGGGCAGATTGTAGCAAAATCAGGTAAAACAGGTATGACGGCAGGACCTGCTTTGTATTTTGAAATACGGGAAAAAGGTAAGCCTATTGATCCAATGAGCCGGCTTAAGGGAGATTTCCCAACTAACTTGCCAAATAAAGAAGGGAAGTGAAGGTTTGCACACCGGAAAGGTGGCAGGAATCCAAATCATATTAAACAACTGGTTTTTAGTGCTGTTGGGCTTATTTGCCATGGTAGGAATGCTGGGGAAGGTAGTAATCGTTTTCTTTGCCATCATTTGTCATGAGCTTGCTCATGCCGGCACTGCTTTCCTGCTGGGGTTTAAGGTGCGGGAAATTGAATTACTTCCTTTTGGCGGAGTCGCACGAATCGAGCGCCTTAATGAAGCTGCTCCCATGCAGGATATGGTAATTGCTGTTGCCGGTCCGTTATGCAGTTTGGTTTTAGCGGCAATGACGCATATGATTATGACCGAGTATGCCTACCTTCACGAAGAATGGGGCTTTTTCCTGAAGGTAAATATTATGCTTGCTTGCTTTAATCTTTTACCAGCGCTGCCCTTAGATGGAGGCCGTATTCTCCGGGCGTGGCTGTGCCAGATTTGGGACTATGGCAAGGCTACTGCAGCTGTGGTTAAAATAAGCATGGCCGTCAGTTTTTGTTTAATCAGTTATTCCATTGCTGAATTTTTCTTGACGTATACTATCAATGTTACCTTTATCGGTGCCGGTATTTTTCTTTTTACTGCCGCGAGAGTAGAGGCAAAGGTAGCGGGTTTCCGGGTCATGCGCGTCTTAGCTCACAAAAAAGAATTGCTTACTGCTAAGGGCATAATGCCTACTGCTCATTATACAGCTGTAAGTACAATGCGCATCAAGGAAGTAATGCGGCTTTTTCAACCTGAACAATACTACATTGTCATTGTAGTAGATGAAAATTTGGCTGTTCAGGGCCAAGTCACGGAAACTGAATTATGGGAAGCGCTGACAACGAAGGGCATTTCGGCAACACTATTTGATATTTTATAGTAATCCTGCACATTCGGGCAGGATTTTTTTCTTTATCATAGAACATTCATAAAGCTTATGATGTTTTTTACATCAATGATATATCATTTTTGAATATTCTAATTTCTGGTAATACTATTTACTAGTTATTGCACATGGAGGTACGTAATGATTCAGTTGGATCCTGCTATACTACACCGGGTGTCCAAGCCTTCCCGCTATACCGGGCACGAATGGAACAGTATAAAGAAAGACCATAAAGAGGTGGATGTAACCTTTGCGCTGGCCTTTCCTGATGTTTATGAGGTCGGTATGTCCCATTTGGGCTTGAAAATTCTTTACCATATTCTTAATAAACGGGCTGATACGGCAGCGGAGCGTGTCTTTGCACCTTGGGTGGATATGGAAGCTGAAATGCGGGCGGCTAATATTCCCCTGCATACGCTGGAAAGTTTTCGTCCGGTCAGTGAATTTGATGTCGTTGGCTTTACTCTGCAATATGAATTGAGTTATACCAATATCATAAACATGCTTGATTTAGCCGGAATACCACTGCTATCAGCCGAGCGAACTGAGGAGCATCCGTTTATTATAGTCGGGGGACCCTGTTCGTTTAATGGAGAGCCGATTGCAGATTTTATTGACTTCTTTTCACTTGGTGAGTCTGAAGAAGCAATAGAAGAAATTGCCGAATGCGTTGCTTCCTGGAAGAAAGCGGGTAAGCCGGGCGGAAGACAGGGGCTGCTTACGCAAATGGCTCAGTTTGAAGGGATATATGTGCCGGCATTTTATGATGTGGTCTATCATCAGGATGGAACGCTGAAAAGCATAACTCCTAACCGGCCCGAAGCAAAAGCTAAAATAGTGAAGCGTGTGGTAAAAGATCTGGAAACAATTGATTACCCGACAAAGCCGGTGATGCCTTATCTGGATGTCGTTCATGACCGGGCCGTAATTGAATTGTTTCGTGGCTGTACCCGTGGCTGCCGGTTTTGCCAGGCGGGCATGCTTTATCGTCCCGTGCGGGAACGTAAACCGGAGACTTTATTGAAGCTGGCTCAGCAGATTATCGATAACACCGGCTATAGTGAAATTTCGTTAACTTCACTGAGCTCGGCTGACTATTCCTGTCTGCATGAATTGGTTACTAAATTAATTGAACAGTTCAAAGATCAAGGAGTTAGTGTATCTTTGCCATCACTCAGAATTGATAGTTTCTCAATTCAATTAGCGCAGGAAGTGCAGCAAGTGCGAAAAAGCGGGCTTACTTTTGCGCCTGAAGCCGGTTCGCAGCGCCTGCGCGACGTAATTAATAAAGGTGTAACGGAGAAAAACTTCGAAGATGCGGTAAGCTCTGCTTTTCAGGCTGGCTGGTCATCAGTCAAATTGTATTTTATGATTGGTCTGCCGACAGAAACAGATGAAGACATTAAGGGAATTGCCGATTTGGCTTATAAAGTATTAGATCTGTACCGGGAGGTAAAAGGGAAGCGCGGTGCAAAAGTGACAATAGGCGTTTCCTCTTTTGTACCTAAGTCTCATACCGCTTTCCAGTGGTTTGGCCAAAATACAACTGCTGAAATAGAGCGCAAACAGCAATATCTCAGGTCATTAATTAAAGACCGTAACATATCCTACAATTATCATGATTCGCGGACAAGCTTCCTGGAAGGTGTATTTGCCAGAGGCGACCGCCGGCTCAGTCAGGTTGTTCTTGCTGCCTGGCGTAATGGTGCAAAATATGACGGCTGGACTGAACACTTTCGCTATGATGTTTGGATGCAGGCGTTTGCAGAGGTTGGCTTGGATCCCGTATTTTATGCAAACCGTGAGCGCTCGAAAGAGGAACTGCTGCCGTGGGACCATCTGGAAGCCGCTATACATAAAGAATATCTGCTCCAGGAATATGAACGGGCAGTGGCTCAGGATGCTACAATTGATTGCCGCCGGGATGTATGTGGAACATGTGGCGTTTGCCCAGAATTGGGTGTGTCGGTAATTGATTGGGAGGGAAGAGCATAATGGCAAAAGTAAGGCTGGAAATCAGCAAAGGCGATGAAATCCGCTTCTTATCACATTTGGACTACGCTCGTACCATAGAACGTGCCGTGCGTCGATCTAAGCTGCCTGTTGCCTATTCAGAGGGGTTTAACCCTCACATGAAGGTTGCCTATGCATCAGCCTTAAGTGTAGGTGTGGCAAGCAGAATTGAATACATGGATATGGACTTATCAGAACCCCTTGAACCTGCTGTAATTAAAGAGCGCTTAGAGGCGCAGTTCCCAGAGGGCATCGTGCTTAGACGATTGAAATATGTTGCTGATAGGACGCCGGCACTTATGGCGGTTGTTAATTTATCCGTCTATTGTTTAACTGTACCGGTCATACAAGGTGCTGATGAAGCCCGACTTAAGGCTAGTGTTGATGCTTTTAACAAAGCTGAAAGTGTTATATATGTGAGAGAGTCACCTAAAGGGCGGCGCGAAATTGATATAAAGCAATTTATGGACTGTGAAGTAACCGCCGTTCTGAAGGAATCGGCAATTGAACTCGGAGTGTGCATACGCATGACACCTACGGGCAGTGTTAAGCCAAGTGAAGTATTAGCAGCTCTTGTTGACATGTATGGGTTATCTGTAAAAAAAGAAAGTGCGTTTATTGATAGACTGGATTTATTTATTACAGATGGTGAGCGACGGATTACGCCGATGGAAGTAGTATAGCGCTGTAGAGGGAGGGAGGGGCATGACAAAAACCATTATTGCCAATATAATGGCGGAAGAGACGCGAATGGCGCTTGTCGAGAATGGACACTTAGCGGAAATTTCTATTGAACGCAGCGAAAGCGGCCATATTGTTGGTAATATTTATAAAGGCAGAATCAAAAATATTTTGCCTGGAATGCAGGCGGCCTTTGTTGATATTGGCCGGGATAAAAATGCGTTTTTATATTTGGGAGATTTGCCTTCTCATTCAACTCCGGATACAGCTGAAAGGCGTCCCCTCGTAACTGCAGGCCAGGATATTGTTGTACAGATTGTAAAAGATGCTATGGGGACAAAAGGGCCGCGCGTAACTACGCAAATTACTCTTCCGGGACGGTTTGTCGTATTAATGCCTACGGTGGATTACGTAGGTATCTCACGGCGTATTGACAGTGAAGCCGAGCGGGAACGTCTTCGCCAGGTTGCTGAAAAAGTACGTCCGCCGGGGATGGGGCTTATTGTCCGCACCGTTGCTCAAAATAAAAGTGAAGAAGATATCTCTAAAGACATTGCTTATCTGTTGAATTTTTGGAACGCACTAGCAGCCAGAGCGAAGCGATCTGCAGTTCCGGCACTCTTATTCCGTGATGTTGACTTAGTCATTCGCATTGTTCGCGATTACCTGTCGCCTGATGTGGCTGAGTTTATTCTTGATAACAAGGAAGCGCATGGACGGGTTTGTGATTTGCTGAATTTCAGTTCACCTGAACTGGTATCGAAGGTGCAGCTTTATCAGGGGCAGGAGGATATATTCTCTTTTTATCGCATTGCTGAAGAAATTGAGCAGCTTGCTAAACGCAAAATATGGCTCAAGTGCGGCGGTTATATTGTTATTGATCATACCGAGGCACTTACGGTTATTGATGTTAATACCGGAAAGTTTGTAGGGCGAACGAGTTTATCTGATACTGTTTTTCAAACAAACCTAGAGGCTGCAGCAGAAATTGCGCGGCAGATCCGTCTCCGTGATATTGGCGGTATTATTATTATTGATTTTATTGACATGGACAAGGAAGAACAAAAAAAAGCAGTATTGGCGGTACTTGAACAAAAAGTAAAACAAGACCGGACAAAAACAAATATTTTGGGTCTTACTAGTCTGGGGCTTGTTGAAATGACACGCAAGAAAGCCAGACAAAATGTGGATCAGTCTTTGTATAATGAATGCCCCTGCTGTGAAGGACGGGGCAGGATACAGTCCGCCGAGACGGTAGTCATTCAGGTTCTGCGTAAATTGCGTCACTTAGTTGGGCGGCAGCATGTCAAAGGGGCTTTGATCGTACAGGTTCACCCCCGGATCGCTGAAGTGCTGCAGCGCAAAGGGGAAAAAGAGCGGCTTGAGCAAGAGTTAGCCCGGACGATTACCATCGAAGCGGTACCATCTCTGCACGCTGAAACTTTTTCAATCCTCTCCGGTAAAGAGTAGCCAGATGATTGACAATAACTTGGCAGTATGTTACAATTACATGCTGTAAGTACCTATACTTACTGTCCCAAACCGCACGGAGAGGTTTTTGAAATTCCGCAAGGATACCGTATTCGGCGAGTATATAAGCAAGGGAGGTGTAATCATGTACGCAATTATCGAAACAGGCGGTAAACAATACCGTGTAACTGAAGGCGATGTAGTAACTATCGAGAAGCTGGAAGCTAATCAAGGAGAAGCGGTTGAATTTGGCCGTGTTCTGACTGTAGTTAAAGAAGGCGAAGTCGTAATTGGCAGACCGTTAGTAGCGGGTGCTAAAGTTACTGGTAAAGTAGTTGAGCATGGCAAAGGAAAGAAAATTCTTGTTTTCAAATACAAAGCCAAATCCAACTATCGTAGACGTCAAGGCCATCGTCAGCCTTTCACTAAAGTTGTTATCGAAAAGATCGAAGCTTAATGATTAAAGTGCAAATTATGCGTGAAGCAGACGAAGCCATTATTGGTTTTCGTGTAAGCGGACATGCCAATGTTGCTCCCAAAGGACATGACATCGTCTGTGCCGGTGTTTCTGCACTGACGCAGGCTGCTGTTTTAGGGTTGGAACGGTATTTAAAGCGCCAATTTACACTTGATATCACAAGTGGAAAACTTCTAATGGAACTAACCGGTCCGCCGGATGAACGAACGCAGGCTGTTCTTGAGACCATGTTACTTGGCCTTCAAGAAATTGCCAGCACTTATCCTAAAAGTGTTCAAATTCAAGAACACAGGAGGTGAATGAGATGTTTAAATTTGACCTTCAGTTATTTGCACATAAAAAGGGTGTTGGTAGCTCCCGTAATGGTCGTGACAGTGCGGCTCAACGCCTTGGTGTAAAACGCCAGGCAGGAGAAGTTGTAACTGCCGGCAGCATTATCGTCCGTCAACGTGGTACTAAGTTCCATCCAGGACATAATGTAGGCATTGGCAGCGATGATACGCTGTTCGCTAAAATCGCAGGAAAAGTTTCTTTTGAACGTAAGGGTCGCGTTGACCGTCAAGTTAGCGTATATCCTGTAGAAGAGACTGCTATTTAATGCTTATAAAGTCTTAACCTGCGGCATACCGCCGCAGGTTTGCTTTTTTTTATCCTTTTTTTATCCTTTTTATCGTCCTTAGCTTTCTTTTGGTAGGATTTTTACTATATTAAGCGAAGAAGATAACATTGTGTCGATAATAAGGAAGGACTGATCGATGTATGGCTAAACTTGAAGTCAAAGAAGAAGTACTCTTGCTGTTGAAAATGCAACGCCATGATTTTATTAATCATCTGCAGGTTATTCATGCCATGATTCAATTAGGCAAAATGGATAAGGCGCTTATATATATTGAAGAGTTGTCAAAGGACCCTAAAGGTCTTGTGACAGAGGAACTCACTCTTAGAGCTGAAGAAATAACAGGCCAGCTCAAAGCTGGAGCATGACTAGAATTTGGCCAACTCGTACATATTAAAGATAAATCAGGTATTTTTTGGATTCCACATTAAAGGATGATTTTAATGTTTATTGATCGCGCACGAATTTTTGTTAAAGCTGGTGACGGCGGCAATGGTATGTCCAGCTTCCGGCGGGAAAAGTATGTTCCCAAAGGAGGTCCAAGTGGCGGTGATGGCGGCCGCGGCGGTGATGTAGTGTTAGTCGTTGATGAGAATCTCAACACGTTAATAGACTTTCGCTATAAAAGGCAGTTTAAAGCTTTGGCCGGAGGAAATGGTCAAACCAGCAATATGCATGGGCGGGGAGCAGAGCCGCTGTATATTGCTGTTCCACCGGGAACCGTTGCCCGGGATGAAGCAACAGGCCAGATTTTAGCTGACCTTACAGAAGCTGGTCAGGAAGTAGTAGTAGCAAGAGCCGGACGCGGTGGCAGGGGGAATGCCCGCTTTGTCAACAGTGTCAACCGGGCGCCAACTTTTGCTGAACGGGGAGAGCCTGGTGCAGAGCGCTGGCTGAATCTGGAATTAAAGGTATTAGCTGACGTGGGATTAGTTGGTTATCCCAGTGTCGGTAAATCGAGTATTTTGGCTCGTGTTTCCGCTGCCAAGCCGGAAATTGCTGCCTATCATTTTACTACGCTAAGTCCGATACTTGGTGTGGTAAGTCTTAGAGAGGGGCAGAGCTTTGTACTGGCCGATATACCTGGCCTTATTGAAGGAGCACACGAAGGCGTTGGCTTAGGACATGATTTTCTTCGCCATATTGAGCGTACCCGTGTCCTGATTCATGTTTTGGATGTGTCTGGTATGGAGGGCCGTGATCCTATTGAGGATTACCGGAAAATAAATCATGAGCTTCAGCAGTATAATGAACGCTTGGCTCGCAGACCGCAAATTATTGCAGCAAATAAAATGGACTTGCCCGAGGGGCAGGAAAACTTTGACCGGGTAGCGGAGTTTATGAAAGCAGAAGGTCGTGAGATTTTCCCGATATCTGCCGCTACAGGCGAGGGAATGCCGGAATTAATGGAACGGGCTTGGAAAATGCTTGCCGAGTACGTAGAAGAACCGGAAGCTACGGAAGAGGTAGTCGTTTATGAACCTACTCCAAATGAGGAATATAGTATCCGCCGGGATGATGACGGTGCTTATGTTGTTGAAGGCAAAAACCTGGAGAAATTAGTTGCAATGACGAATTTCGATGACGATGAAGGACTGCGGCGCTTTCAAAATATCTGGCGTAAGCAGGGGATTGATGAAGCGCTTAAAGAACGGGGCATAAAAGAAGGGGACACAGTCCGCATTAAAGATATGGAATTTGAATTTAGACCATAAGGGAGAGTTTGGGACTACATATGCTGACAGGAAAACAAAAACGACATTTACGGGCAATGGGCAGTGTGCTTGACCCGGTAGTGCAGATTGGTAAAGCCGGTGTTATTGATACAGTAGCAGACAGTGCTCAGGCGGCTTTAAAAGCTCGTGAACTTATAAAAGTACGCGTTCTGCGCAATTGTCCTGAAGAGCCGAAAGATGCACTTCTTTATTTAGCAGAAGAAACTGCGGCCGAATTGGTACAAGTCATTGGCCGTAATGGACTCTTATATAAGCGCAATGAAGAAAAAAGCAGGATAGAGCTACCGTCATAAGGGGAGAGGGCTATGCTTACCAGAAGCAATATTCCTACAGCAAAGCGAATTGTTGTCAAAGTGGGAACAAGTACGCTGAGCCATTCGACAGGAAAATTAAATTTTCAACGCATTGAAAGATTGGTTCGGGAACTGGCTGATTTAGCTAACCAGGGCAAAGAAATTATCTTAGTGACTTCAGGGGCGGTAAGCGCTGGAATGGATCGTCTGGGACTGAAAGAAAAGCCGAAGACGATACCGGAAAAGCAGGCTGCCGCTGCTGTAGGGCAAGGAATACTCCTTCATACGTATGAAAAGATTTTTGGTGAATATGGCCAAATTGTTGCGCAGGTTCTTTTGACCCGGGAAGACTCTGTTAACCGAAAACGCTACGCTAACTCCCGCAACACACTATTGACACTGCTAAGTATGGGCGTAATTCCAATCATTAACGAAAATGATGCAGTAGCAGTTGATGAATTAAAAATTGGTGATAATGATACTCTTTCGGCAATGGTGGCAAGTATAGTTGACGCCGATTTGCTGATTATTTTGTCTGATGTGGAAGGTGTTTTTACTGCTAATCCACAAAGCGACCCGACAGCTGCCCTTATTCCAGAAATCGGTGATATTACACCCGAGATTGAGGATTTAGCCGGGGGACCGGGATCGATGCGTGGCACAGGCGGGATGTACACCAAAATACAAGCAGCTAAAATAGCCGTTAATTCCGGCGTTGTTATGGTTATTGCCTCGGGATTTCGTGATGGCGTAGTACGGGAGGTCCTGAGCGGGTCGAATGTAGGGACTTTATTTCTATCGAAAGAAAGCCGGCTTCATATCCGTAAACGATGGCTGGCATTTGGTGCCCGTATTCGTGGATCTGTAATCGTTGATAAGGGCTGTGAACAGGCAATTATTACTACCGGTTCAAGCTTGCTGCCAGCTGGCATTACCACAGTTGACGGCGATTTTGAACAGGGAAGCACAATTCGGGTTTTAACTGCTGAAGGCAGAGAAATAGCTCGCGGTGTGGTAAACTATGGAGCAGATGATGTGCGTAAGATTGCTGGTATTCAGACGCAGGATATCATTGATAAGCTAGGCAGTAAACTTTATGATGAAATCATTCACCGGGATAATATGGTAGTATTGGTATAGAGGAGGAGAGTGTTATGGAGTACTTGGCAGAATTGACTGATAAGGGCCGCCAGGCGAAGCAGGCTGCACGCAAATTAGCTACGCTTTCAACTGCTGTAAAAAACCAGGGATTGGCCGCTATGGCTGATGCTTTGGAGGAACATAGTGCCCAAATCCTTGCTGCCAATGCAATTGACATCCAGCATGGCAGGGAAAAGGGGATGACGGCTTCTCTTATTGACAGGCTGATGCTGAATGAAGCGCGTATTGCAGCAATGGCAGATGGCTTGCGACAGATCATTGCTTTGCCTGATCCCATAGGCGAAGTACTTGGTATGCAGCGTCGCCCTAATGGTCTGGATATTGGTAAAATGCGTGTTCCACTGGGTGTAATTGGTATCATATATGAAGCCCGTCCCAATGTTACTGTTGATGCTGCAGGCTTATGTCTCAAGTCGGGGAATGCCTGTATTTTACGCGGTGGTTCGGAAGCGATTCATTCCAATACCGCTATTGCACAGATTTTAAACGGAGCATGCAGGTTAGCGGGAATTCCCTTAGGTGCTGTTCAGTTAATTGAAACGACTGATCGCCAGGCAGTTAATGCTTTGCTCAGGCTCAACCAATATGTAGATGTTATTATTCCTCGCGGTGGAGCCGGACTCATTAAGATGGTTGTGGAAAATAGCACAGTTCCTGTCATTGAAACGGGTACGGGGATTTGTCACACTTACGTTGATGCATGTGCAGATGTGGAGATGGCTCATAAAATTGCTTTTAATGCAAAGGTCTCCCGTCCGGCAGTCTGCAATTCAATGGAGACATTGCTTGTTCATCAGAAGGCAGCAGCAGCCTTACTGCCAGCCTTGCTTGCGGACTATCATCAGGCAGGTGTGGAATTGCGCGGCTGTCCAGAGACCCGGCAATATCACGAGGCTGTCCAGCCTGCGTCCGAAGAGGATTGGGCTACCGAATATCACGATCTTATTTTATCCATTCGAATCGTGCCGGATATGGATACTGCACTGGACCATATCGCTGCCTACAGTACCCGCCATTCTGAGGCGATTGTGACTAGCAATTATGCCAATGGCCGCCGATTTCTGCAGGAAGTGGATGCAGCCGCTGTCTATATTAATGCTTCCACCCGATTTACTGACGGTTTTGAGTTTGGTTTTGGTGCTGAAATTGGTATTAGTACGCAAAAGATGCACGCTCGGGGACCTATGGGTCTGCCGGAATTAACCAGTATTAAATATATTGTTTATGGCGATGGTCAAATTCGCTAAAAAATAAAATAAGAAATGAGCTGTTTGTAATTGTGCAGGCAGCTCATTTCTTATTTTAGCAAAGGCATGTTATACAATTAAACTTCATTGACGGTAGTGTCCTTACACCGTACAATAAGAGAGTGTTAGATAATTTTGGATGGAGGGACCCCAATGGCTACATTAGGAAAGAAAATTTGGAAGTATAAAAAATGGCTGATTGCTATTCTTGTTGTAGCAGGAGCCGCTCAGCTAGGCTATACATGGTATCAAAATAAGAATAAACCCACTGTAAGTGTCCGGACAGCAGTTGTCGAACGGGGAGAACTGATTTCGTATGTCGCAGCAACAGGTACGATCAAGCCGGTAAATAGTGTAGATATCAGCTCGAAAATCACCGGTCTTATCCGACAGGTTGGTGTCAATGAAAATGAACAGGTGACGGCAGGTCAGGTACTTGCAGTACTTGACGACACCCATTTACGGGCATTGGTTATGCAGGCCCAATCAAGACTGAATAATGCTTCGGCTAATTTGGTTCGCCTTGAGCGATTAGGTGCTTCCGGAGCGATTGCTTTGCAGCAATTGGATGCTGCCCGGATGGATTATGAAGTAGCTAGGGCCGCCAGCGATGATGCGGTAGCTCAATTAGAAGATACAATTATTAAAGCACCGATTGCAGGTACTGTAATCGGCAAGCCTGTCCCTGCTGGGCAGACTGTGGCTCCGGGGATTTCAACACCAATGGTGCTGATGACAATTGCGGATATGTCTAAAATGCAAATTGAAACACAGGTTGATGAATCAGATATTGGCAAAGTTACTGAAGGCCAGCAGGTCACCTTTACTGTAGATGCTTACTCAGGCCGTATTTTTACCGGTACGGTTTCCAATATATCGCAGAAAGCAAATATACAGCAAAATGTTGTGTATTATCCCGTTATTATTGATGTAGACACAGCAGAGGGCCTAAAGCCAACGATGACGGCCCGGGTCACTATCCATGCCGGTGAGGTGAAAAATGCACTGCTTGTTCCCTTAACCGTGATTAAAGAGAATAAAGGTACTCGCTATGTTCAAGTTCTTAAAGACGGACAGCCGCTAAATGTAACTGTTACTACGGGCTTAATTGGTGATGATAAAGTAGAAGTCCTTACCGGTTTAAAAGACGGCGACCAGCTTATTTTGCCGCAGGTAAAGGCAGGGCAATCCAGCTCACCGAAAGGCTTTTTCGGCCGCTAGTGTCTTGGCAAAGTTGTGAATTAGAATTAGACAGTGTAAATTTTTTTGCAATGCAAGGCGGAGGAGTCCGCGCATATCGGGAATATGTAAGGCGACGACAACGCAGCAGTACGAAAAAAGATACGCTGGCTAAGCTAAGATTTAACTTGGTCAAGACACTAAGGCGCAGGAGGTAGAGAATGAGCATTTCGTTAACAGATATTACGAAGGTTTATCAGATGGGGGATCAGCAGGTTCATGCCCTTGCAGGTGTGACGCTGCAAATACAAGCAGGTGACTTTGCCGCTATCATGGGACCTTCGGGGTCAGGGAAATCAACTTTAATGAACATCCTCGGCTGCTTGGATCGTCCTTCCGCTGGTTCGTATCGTTTAGATAATCAAGAGGTTGCTGCTCTTACTGATGATCAACTAGCGAAAACCCGCAATAAGAAAATTGGCTTCGTATTTCAGAATTTCAATTTACTGCCGCGCATGTCTGCATTACAAAATGTTGCGTTGCCACTGGTGTATGGCAATATTGCCAAACGGGAACGGCTTGACCGTGCAGCTGCCGCATTAGAATTAGTTGGGTTAGGCAATCGTATTGAGCATAAGCCGAATGAATTGTCAGGTGGTCAGCGCCAGCGCGTTGCGATAGCCAGAGCGCTCATTAATAATCCAACCATTATTATGGCTGATGAGCCTACAGGTAACTTGGATACTAAATCTGGTGAAGAAATCATGCTTATTTTTAATAAATTAAATCAAGAAGGTCGTACCCTTATTCTTGTTACGCATGAACCGGAAGTTGCAGATCATGCTAAACGTGTTATTTTGGTACGGGATGGACATATTGTGCGTGATGACCGGAAACAGGGGTGATTCGACATGTTTTGGGAGAGTATTACCATCGCTTTAGAAGGCCTAAAAGCAAATAAGCTGCGCTCAGTTTTAACGATGTTAGGAATTATTATCGGTGTCGGTGCAGTTATTGCTATGGTTTCAATTGGTATGGGGGTTCGGGATAAAGTACAAACCTCCATCGCCAGCCTCGGCAGTAACCTGTTGATTATCTCCCCTGGGGCCACGTCTTCATCGGGAGTTCGCCTTGCAGCAGGCTCGAATAATAGCTTGACGAATAAGGATGCACAGGCAATTGCGAGAGAAGTCTTGGGCGTAAGCTTTGTTGCACCGAGCGTCAGTAAGCAATACCAACTCGTCTACGGCAATAAAAACTGGTTTACTAATGTGCAGGGAGTAACTCCTGAGTATTTAGACGTTCGTAATTTTGCGATTGAAACAGGTACTTTCTTTACGTCTAAAGATCTCGATACCCGAACGAGGGTGGCTATTCTGGGGAAAACAACAGCCGATAATATGTTCGGTGAAGTTAATCCGCTTGGTCAGACAGTGCGCATTAATAAAGCGCCTTTTCAAGTAGTAGGTGTATTAGAGGCAAAAGGACAATCTGCCGGAGGTATGGACCAGGATGATGTAGTTCTCATCCCCTTAACAACTGCTCAGGAACGAATGATGGGGATCACTTATTTACATACAATCAGTGTTCAAGCCGATAATGCAGATACCATTAATCAAGTTCAGGATGATATTACTGAATTGCTTCGCAGCCGCCACCGTTTAACTGGCGATACCCCTGATAATTTTACGGTCCGCAATCTTGCGGCAGTAATGGCTACAGCGGAAGAAACTACGCGAACGATTACTCTGCTGCTAGGTAATATTGCTGCCATCTCTTTATTAGTAGGCGGTATCGGCATTATGAATATTATGTTGGTTTCCGTTACGGAAAGGACACGTGAAATTGGTATTCGAAAAGCGCTGGGAGCAACATACTATAATATTTTATTGCAATTCCTTATTGAAGCAATTGTTATCGGTGTAACGGGTGGTGTAATAGGTGTGCTGCTTGGTATGGGAGCCTCTTTGGCTATCTCTGCAATAGCAGGCTGGGACACGGTGGTATCGATTGCGTCAATTGTATTAGCCTTTAGCTTTTCTGTGCTGATAGGACTATTTTTCGGTATTTATCCTGCCCGTAAAGCGGCACTGCTTGATCCTATAGATGCTTTGCGGTATGAATAATTTGCTTAGCCTGCATACTAAAGAGAAAAGCCAGAAGGGGATTTTTATGGGCTATGTATATGCCATATTAAATTATTTGCGAACGGAAAAGGCCAGACATGATTTATTTGATTATCTTCGTGCAGCTATTATTATGGCTGCGGCGATGGCTGTTATTCGCATTGGACTTGGAATTATCCGTTAGTAGCCGGCCATGCCCAATAAATGCGGCATGGCTTTTTTAGGCCGCTTTTGTTACCATATTCTGCTATAATAGCATTATGAGACTGGTAAGGGAGAGGTAAACTTGGAACAGAACATACGAAAGCTAGGAATTATGGGGGGGACCTTTGATCCTATTCATATTGGTCACTTAGTTACGGCCGAAGCTGTTCGAATGGAATATGGTCTGGATGTGGTTCTGTTTGTTCCCGCAGGCCATCCGCCTCACAAATCGGATGCGTTAATTACTCCCATGCTGCATCGCTATAATATGACCGTAATGGCTACTTGTTCCAATCCGTTTTTTTATGTGTCCTCAATTGAAATGGAGCGGTCAGGACCGTCATATACAATTGATACGGTAAAGGAACTAATCAAACAATATGGTGAACAAACGGAGTTTTATTTTATAACAGGAACGGATACCATTCACGAACTGCCTACTTGGCATAATATTACAGAATTGCTGCAGTTGTGCCGTTTTGTCGGCGCTACAAGGCCGGGGTGCAATAGCATGGTTGATTCGATAATCGAACGATTTGGTAAAATTGGCAGCCAGCGTATTCATCATCTTGCAACGCCTGAGCTTGAAATTTCATCTACGGATATACGGGAGAGAATTAGAGAAGGCAGATCGATTAAGTACATCGTCCCGGAAAATGTGGAGCGGTATATTTTGAAAGAAAACCTATATCAGTATCGTTCCAAATAAAGGCAGGCATAATAATAGGGAAATAGCAAATAATGAAGCTGTAATCTTGAATTCGCGAAAGAGGTGAACCCCAATGGCTACGACCCTATATGTTGGTAATTTGCCCTGGAACACAACTGATACTGCTCTGGCGGATGCCTTTAGTCCTCATGGAACAGTGATTTCCACCCGTATTATTACAGACAAAGAAACCGGCCGCTCTAGAGGCTTCGGATTTGTGGAAGTGGAAGATGGCGATGCCGAAAAAATGGTTTCTGCTATGAATCAAACTGAATTTGGCGGACGTACAATTGTCGTAAACGAAGCTAAACCACGCCAAAATTGATAGGCTTATATTGTTGATGTAACATAAATCCCCTCGTAATGAGGGGTTTTTTGTTGTATAAAATACTATTTTAGAGTAAAAAAGAGGATTTTTAGTAAAAATAGCGAACCTAGCGTGCAGGTGATTGACATGGAAAATATTATTAAAAGCTTAGCAGCGAAATTAACTTCAAAAAGACTGGGCCATTCTCTTGGGGTCAGTGAGACTGCTCGTGTACTGGCTGAACGGTTCGGAGCGCAGCCAGAAAAGGCAAGGCTTGCCGGTCTCATCCATGATTGTGCCCGGGAGTTATCCAATAATAACCTGTTGCAAATGGCGAAATCCTTTGGTATAGTGATCAGTGATGTTGAAATGGCCAACCCATCCTTGCTCCATGCACCAGTTGGTGCGTACCTTGCCAAAGCTGAATTTGGCATAATGGATGAACAGGTTTTACAGGCGGTAAAATTGCATACTACTGGTGGTCCTGCTATGACAATACTTGATAAAGTAGTGTTTTTAGCTGATTATATTGAACCGAATCGTTCTTTTCCCGGTGTTGACCAAATAAGGAATTTAGCGCAAACTGATTTAGATCAGGCAGTGCTTGCTGCATATGATCAAACGCTTCGATTTGTTATTGCACAAGGCGGCTTAATTCATACTGCTTCAGTAGAAGGCCGCAATTTTATTTTATTGAACTCAATTAAAAATGAATGATAGCTAGGGAGAGGAGGAATCGCAATGCGTAGAGCGCGTCGTAGAATCCGCTGGTCCCGCGTCCTGGTAGTAGTGATGGTTTTAGCTGCTTTCTTAGCAGCAGCAGCTGCTGGTGCCGTATATGTCTGGAATCAATTTACGGAACGGCCTGTTGTCGCCAGCGAACCTCAAGGAACTGCAACGCTGGCGGAGGATAAGTTAAATAAACGGATCAATATATTGCTTCTTGGTGTTGATGATGGCGATGATGAATCGAAGGTACAACGCTCGGATACCATGATTGTTGCCAGCATAAATCCGGAAGATGGTACGGTTAATTTATTATCGATTCCCCGGGATACTAAGGTAACAATTCCTGGTCATAAAGGTTATGATAAGATTACGCATGCCTATGCGTATGGAGGAGCGCCGTTGTCTGTTCGTACGGTGCAGGACTTTCTAAACATCCCGATTCATTACTATGTTGCAGCCGATTGGCAAGGCTTCATTAAAGTGATTGATATACTGGGGGGTGTTGATTTGTATGTGGAGCAGGATATGAGTTATCAGGATCCATATGCTGATCTTGATATTCATTTGAAGAAGGGTTATCAGCATCTGAATGGTGATAAAGCTGGTCAATATGTCCGGTTCCGTCATGATGAGCTTGGTGATATCGGCCGTGTTCAACGTCAGCAACGCTTATTGAAAGCGCTGTCCGATCAAATGTTCCAAGTCGGTACCGTCTTTAAGCTTCCTTCGCTGACTTCAGCCTTGCAGGAATATGTGAAAACTGATATGAGTATTTTTACAATGGTCAAGGTCGCCAATAGCATTAAAAGTGAACCGGCAAGTGCATTGAAAACGGAAATGGTGCCTGGTGATTTTGCTACTATTGATGGCTTGAGCTATTGGATACCCGATAAAGAACAAACAAGACAGGTAGTTGAACGTATGTTTTTAAAGCGGACAACTAAGGTTAGTGGTATTGGGTCAGCACAACCAGCGATAAATTAATAAAACTGGCAAGAACAGATTGTTTTATGATAGTAAAACAATCTGTTTGATTTTGTAGCCTGTTGTGCAGGAAAGGATCATTGCAAAAAAGAATAGAATAGGATATAATTTGGGAAAATTCAAGTATATGAATTGAATTCCAGGAGGTAAATATGACCCAGGTCCATAAAAACTTGCCTGAATGGGTAGCTGCTGCCGCAAGCGACAAAAAAGCACGGGATATCGTTATTTTAGATATGCAGGGAATCTCCATGGTAGCTGATTATTTTGTTATTTGCAGCGCAAACTCTACGACACAGGTACAGGCTATTGCCGAACATATGGAAGAAAAAATGCGCGAACAAGGAGTTAAGACCTATCATCGGGAAGGATACCGTGAAGCCCGCTGGATACTTCTTGATTTTGGTTCCTGTATAGCCCATATATTTGTTGAAGAAGATCGTCGTTTTTATAATTTGGAGCAGTTATGGAATGATGCTAAACGGAAAGTTTACGAAGCATAGGAGAAGATAATGATAGCGAATAGTAAGTGGAAAGCAGGTGACGTGGTTACTCTGCCAGTAGCACGCGTCTCTGATTTAGGAGCATTTTTAAATGCCGGTACAGGCAATACTTCGGATGATATTTTATTACATAAAGCACAGCAGCTTACGGATGTAAAGATAGGCGAAGAGATTACCGTTTATCTGTATAAGGACCCCAAAGGACGTTTGACTGCCAGTATGAAATTGCCCAAGATGAAAGAAGGCCAGGTTGCGCACGTTACGGTTATTAATACTACCCGTGATGGTGCATTTGTTGATATCGGAGCGGAACGAGGCGTCTTTATGCCGTTTGCCGGTATGCGTGGCCGTCTGCGTACGGGTGATAAAGTATGGGTAAAATTATATCGTGATAAATCAGACCGCTTAGCGGTAACGATGGAAGTCGAGAATGAAATGCGGCTGGCCTCTAAACCGGCGGTCGGTGTCGCAATCGGTGACTTGGTTACAGGATCGGTATATAACTTTACTGAAGAAGGGGCTTTTCTGATTACCGAAGAGCGTTTTATTGCGTTTCTTCATAATAGCGAAGTTGTTACCCGCCCCAAGGTAGGAGAAACCATTACAGCCAGAATTACTTTTATCCGTGAAGACGGAAGGCTGAATGTATCGATGCGCCCGGTAAAAGAAGAGGCTATGGATCAGGACGCAGAGGCGCTTCTCAAATATCTTCGTCAGCGGAGTGGGAAAATGCCGTATAGTGATGAATCAGCACCTGAATTAATCAAGGAAAAGTTTAATTTAAGTAAAAGTGCTTTTAAGAGAGCTCTTGGCAGACTATTAAAGGGTGGATTCATTGAACAGCGCGAAGGTTGGACATACCTTCTGGAAACCTCTCAAGAGTCTGAAGAAAAAGAATAAAAATTCGTATTTTGTTGCCGTTAGCTCTGTTGACATTTGATTTTTTATGTCTTATAATAATCTATGTCAACAGGTCGTGGGGGTATAGCTCAGCTGGGAGAGCGCTTGAATGGCATTCAAGAGGTCAGCAGTTCGATCCTGCTTATCTCCACCAAAAAAACCTTTGCAGTTATTCTGCAAAGGTTTTTTGCTTTAATATACTAACTATTGAACGTTATACATACCATTACTGCTCATGTAATTAAATAGTCCTTCACCGTGTTTCTGTTCTTCTTTTTGTATATGATTTAAAGCTTGCCGTATATTGGTGTCTGTGAATTCGAAGATCGCCGTATCATAGGCACCTGAAACATACTTCTCTGTCATCAGCATATCTTTGCAAAGCATGGTATCAGCAGGGTTAGCGCTAGCGGAAGATGATGCAGTTTGATTCGTTGCCTGGCCAGATTGGGATTGGCTTGATTGTTGTTGCTGCTGATTTTGATTCATTGTTGGGACTTGCCCGCTTAGGATTGAATTTATTGTATTTAGATGCTGTTGCTCCTGTTGTGCATAAGACTGAAATAGCTGTTTTAACTGCGGATCACTAGCTTGAGAAGCATATTTCTGATATTTTTCGATACATACTTTCTCGTGAGATTGTTGATCCTGTAATAATTGAATCTCTTTTTCGGTAAATTGTAAGGACATGGATTAACCCCCTTAGTTTTTTTTTAGTTTTACCCAATATTGTGATTTGATGCTACGTAAATATTTTTTTGTTCCCAGTGGATCAATACTAGCGTATTGATCTTGTATACGCCGTCTTTGACAGAGGTTTTCCACGGAAAATAATAATAAACCTATTAGGAGCCTTGGCTGCTAATAGGTTTATTATTATTTTCGCTATATCTCAGCAATTATTCTGCAAGGCAAGCCGCTTAAGCCTTCATAATTTACCGGATAGGTGTGAACCAGAAAGTCGGTGCTGCTTGCCTTTTCTGCAAGTACATCCAGGTTTGCCAGGTTTTCAATGACAAAAATTCCATGATCAGCACAATATTGATCAGCCTTGGGATGTTCGGCAGGTTTCCGGATACCTGGAGCATCAATACCAATAAGGCTTACTTTTTTGCCGACGAGGAAGGCAATTAACTCTTCCGAAAGCTCCGGATGGTTGACAAAATAGTCTGGCTTGCCATAGCCTCGTTCTTTTAGGCAGCCTGTATAAAACATGACAAAGTCAAGCTCATGAATCCTTGTGGCATCAATATCATTTATTTCAACAGCTCTGTTTTTAAGATAACTGACATCAAATAGTTTTCCTGTTCTTTCGGTATTGTCTAAATGGAAGGTTTTATCCATGATATCAAAATGGGTTCCGATATGACCAAACTGAGCAACTGGTGGTATTTGCTTATTCGATCCCCGCTTCAATATACTTTCGAGAATTTCTTCTGTAATGACAACAGATAAATCAATTTTCATGATAGACTACACCGCCTTTTTATATATTGTTTCCTCGGAAACAATGTTATTATAGCAAGGAAATGAATTCGCTGTCAAATGTTATTTTTTTAAGAAATCTTGTATAATAAAAGCATATAAAAATATAGGAAAAGTTGGTTGGTATTGTGAAACATAAGGACGTAACGGTAGAAAACCTGATACATGGGATTGAAGCGCTGGCCTATAATTTGAGCAATACGGAAGAATACGAAAAGAAGATATTACAGGCGGTTTTGAATGAGCAAGAGGATGCTGAAATCCGGAATATGAGTTTATCATTAGCCGAGCTTCATGTGATAGACTGCGTTGAACGAAATGAGGCAATGAACACAACCGCGATTGCTAAAAAATTAATGATAACCAAGGGTGGTATTTCTAAAATAACAACAAAGCTTATTCAAAAGAATATGATTGAGGCACGGCGACTGCCAAATAATCAAAAAGAAACTTACTTCAGCTTAACAACTCTAGGCAGGAAAATTTTCCACATTCATGATGTGCTGCATCAACGGGCGGCGGGACAATTCAGTGCTTGTTTCGCTAATTATAGTAAAGAAGAGCTGCGCTTTGCCGATCGGTTTCTTGGTGACTTACTTGCAATATTTGATGCTACGCTGACTGGGAAAACGGGAGAAAACTAAGTACGGACGTTTTTCAAATGTAAACCAAAGAATAATGGTTTATACTTCTTATAATTAAGTAGTTACGAATAGTAAACGAAAAGGAAGGGATTGGTATGGCAATATCTGCGGTTTCTGCGGGACAGGCTAGTACAGGACAGGTAAGTCAAAGTAATCAAAGCCAAATAAAAGCATTAGAAAAGCAAAAACAGCAATTGCAAAAAGAAATTAACGACATTAATCAAGATAAAGAGACTAAGGCGGAAGAAAAACAGAAAAAGATACAAGTGCTGCAAAAACAAATGCAAACGATTGATACGCAAATTCAGCAGCTCCAACAGAAATCAGAGACTTCTGCTGTGGGCAGTCAGCAGAGCAATGGTGCAACTGCTGCAGCTGTGCAAAGCTCAGCTAGTAAACAGCAAGTGCTTCGGCAAAGTGTGGATATAGAAGTGTAATACAAAAGCCGCTGCAGGTAGCAGCGGCTTTTGTTATTGCAATTAAGGTAAGTGAATAATAAAGATGGTACCTGCTCCGGGGCAGCTGCTTACCTGGATATAGCCATGGTGATTCTCAATAATTAATTTTGCAATGGCTAATCCCAGGCCAGATCCTCCTTTAGACCGGGAAGTATCAACCTGGTAAAAGCGATCAAAAATTTTATCGATATGTTTTGCTTCAATGCCTTCACCTGAGTCGGTAACGGTTAAGAGGGTTTCCTTATTCACCTGGGATAGTTGAATGGAAATTTTTCCACCCGAAGAGGTATGGCGAATTGCATTGTCGATAAGGATACAAATAACCTGTTTGATGCGCATTTCATCGCCATAGCTTGTCAGTGCAGTTTTGGCAGACAACTCAATTGTTATATCCTTAGCAGCAGCAAGTGGCTCAAAGGGGGTGGCAGCTTGTACAAGCGCGTGATTAAGGGAGAATAATTGCATATCAAGAAGTTGCTGATTAGAATCAGCTCTTGCCAGAAAAAGCAGGGAATCAACTATTTTAGTCATGTTTACTGATTCTTCCTGAATGTTGTTGAGCCATTTTGTTTGACTTGCTACTGTTTCCGTATGATTTGTCATCACCACATCGAGATTGGTCTGAATAACGGTTAAGGGAGTGCGTAGTTCATGGGAAGCATCAGATAAAAAATCTTTTTGTTGACGCCAGGCTGTTTGTATAGGAATCATAGCACGGTGTGCCATGAAAAAACTGCCGAAAAAAGATAAGATAAGACAGATGAGACCAGTAAAGGTCAGTGCAGTGAGCTGAATGCGCAGGAGATCATTCTCCCGCGTAAAATCCTGGAATAAGATAATGAACCCTGCTTCCTGTTCTAATAAAGCTCTTTGATAGGGATATTCACTTTTGCCAATATAGACGGTTCCCTGGAGCTTGTTTTCACGAAGTGCATCTTTGACAAGTAAGGTAAGCTCAGCGGCTATCAGCGGCAGATTGGAAGAATGAAATAGGATTTCACCGGAAGAAGTAGTCTTCACAAAAAAGAAATTAGGTCCAGGCGGGACATCAGGGGGGATATCCCTGCGAGGCGATGATGGGCCAGTAAGCATAGGGGGGACAGGAGGTCCGTTGCGCAGCGGAAGATCATGAATGATACCTGTCTGTATGTTTGCTAAAAGCCTATTAGATATTGCTTCTGATCGACGGACAATCTCCCCGCGCGAGTAATAGTAAGTACCTGCTGTAAGTAAGAGAAATAGCAGCAAAATAATAGAGACATTGATTAATGTAAGCTTTAGTCTCAATTTATAAAACATCATGTTCTCCCTGCAAAAAGTATCCCACGCCTCGCACGGTTTTTATGTTAGATATATTCAGTTTTCTTCGCAAATAATAAATGTAGAGGTCCACATTTGCTATATCAGTTTCCGAATTATAGCCCCATACTTTTTCCATAATTCGTTCTTTAGTCATGACTTGACCAAAATTGTGCATTAATACTTCCAATAATAACGATTCTTTTACAGTAAGTTGAATGTTTTCACTACCTTTAGTCACTTGTCCTCCAAGAGGATTTAACGTTAAACCTCCTGCTGAGATCGTATCTCCAACATAATTTTTGCTTTTACGTCTGGTAAGCGAGCGGATTCTGGCAAGCAATTCTTCCGTATAGAAAGGCTTAACCAAATAATCATCAGCACCGGCATCAAGACCTGCTACACGATCTTTAGGGGCATCCTTTGCTGTTAAGAAAAGTACCGGCACATCGAAGCCTGCGCTGCGTAGTTCTTTTACGAAACTGATTCCATCGCGCCGTGGCAGCATGCGGTCAAGAACGATGGTATCATATACTCCGGTGGAAGCCATTTCCAGGCCGGTTTCACCATCCAGTGCAATATCTACTACATAACCGTTTTTTTTCAACAAATAAGATAATGCATCGACGATCTTTTGTTCATCTTCTACTACTAATAATCTCATTAAGTCCCCATTATGTGTAACTGCCTTGTCATTAATTTATCCGTCCATGGATTTTCGCTATTATCATTTTAACGCTTTATTCTTTGATTTTCATTTAATATTTCAAAGAAAAATCAAAGAGTTAATAAACTATTAATAAAAAGCAAGAGACTCTATATAATTAACAATTTATTCAAGGAATGAAACGAATGTAATAGTAAATACTACAAGTGTAATGGGTCTGTAATGGTTGAGCCCAGATTGGTGCCGGATATCACTGGTGTTCGGCATTAGTCGGCCAAGCGGGCTCTTACCATGTAAACAGTTGGCCCCTCAAAGCGCTAATACGCAAGCTTCGGGGGGCTGTTGCTTTCAGGTTTGAGGCTGTTCTAGTATGACGCTGGCACAGTTCAAAGAAGCGGGGTGTACGATATGGAGATTCTTGTTCCCCTGTTTAGTATTATTATGATTAATTTGCTATTAAGTGGCGATAATGCCCTAGTGATTGCATTGGCTAGCCGGGCACTGCCCAAAGAACAGCAAAAGAAAGCGATATTTTGGGGTGGCGCCGGGGCAGTTGGTCTGCGAATCATTTTGACTGTCTTTGCAATCATTCTGCTCCAGATTCCATATCTGCAATTCGCCGGGGGGCTATTATTATTATGGGTCGCAGTCAAACTCATGCGTGGTGAGCATGAAAGCCACGAAGAAATCAAAGCTGCCAGTACGATCTGGGATGCAGTTAAAACGATTCTGGTAGCAGATTTGGTAATGAGCTTGGATAATGTCATTGCCATTGCCGGTGTTGCAAAAGGTCATATGGGATTATTGATTATTGGATTGGCAATAAGCATTCCAATCATTCTTTGGGGAAGCAGACTGATTATGTCATTGATGGAAAAATGGCCTATAGTGATAACTCTTGGAGCTGCATTTTTAGGTTGGACAGCAGGGGAAATGATAGTAGGAGACAAAAAAATCGAAGAATTACTATTTTCCTATCCCTGGGCTCATTGGCTTATTCCAGTCAGCTTGGCGTTATTCGTAATTGCTGCTGGTAAGATGATACATAAATCTGCCGCAGGTAGACAGCGTTAGAGCATGTTAAATATTAAAAAAGAAGTTGTCCTGAAATAAAGAGTCCTTTTTGTACGGTAACGGCCTTATCCCAGGAGATAGAGTCACTGGTATTCTCTGAACCGGTGTAAATATTAAGCCATTGGTAGCGATACCCAAGCGTGATAGCACCGTTTGTTTTGGGCAGTTTATACTGCAGGGCAAGCTGGGCATCCCACATTTGTCCTGGCCCTATATGTGAAAAATCCAACTCCCGTAAATTCCACCATCCATGACCTTGAACTAACGCCAACGGCGTGTAGGTCAGTGATCCAAGCGCTGATAAGGAAGTGCTGAGTTTTTTTGAAGTTAATGCTCCAATATGCGGTCCCTGATAGCTTATAGTATAAGTCGAATTTAACAGGGGAAGCGCAGTCTGGACATGTTGATAATTATTTATTGTATAAAGTCCATCAGACATGTGAAAAGAATTATTCCGGTAACTGTAACCGTAAAAGACAACCGTATTCGCATGAACCGGCCGGTGCCAGTTTAGTTGAAGATAACTGCTGGAGCCTGAAGTTTTGAAGGTTCCGAAATACCAATATTGACTATTGTTTGCATAATTCCAATCCGAATCACTGCCTGTTGCAGGCGTTATGGTCTTCATAAAACCACCATCTGCCGTAAAATAGCCACGGCTAGTCGGTGTTGATTGATAACGGGCTGTTATGTAAGTACCTGACTGGGGATAAAAAAGTTCAGAAGCTCCGTTTCCCTGGCTTAATGAAGTTGTGTCGGTAGTCGGGAATCCAATGCGCCATTTTGTATAGCCCTCAGCGGGCCAGAGACCCATTGAAAACTCTGCTGCTGTAGCATAGACAGTAGTACACACTATTACGAAGCAGGGAAGCAATACGCGCAAAATTTTTAGAATCTGCTGCATGGTAATTTCCTCGTTTACATAAATTTTGATCGTAAAAGTATTCGCTATTGAATAAAAAGTACCTTTGAGAGTAGAGCTAGTAAATGCTGGAGACTGACTCCTTCTATACAAACAATCAGCAGTTAGGATACCTAACTGCTGATTGTTTAAGAAGGAAATTTTAATTTTCGCCCGTAAGAGTGCAGATAGCTTTCAGCTGGAATGTTTTCATCATTAAAAATGATAGTACCACTGTGTAGAAAACGATGATTTTGAAAGTAACGCAAATCATAGATTCGAACATTCAAACTGCCTTCTTGGCTGTCTTCCGAAAAATAACTAAAAGGGGTAAACAACAAAAAAAATTCAGCCAGATTTGTTTTCTGAGCTTTAACCATAATTGTTGAGTGTTGTTGTTTGGGCAAATTGGCTTTAATGCTAAGATGAAAATGAAAAGCACCTATTTCTCCAACCAAGTATCCCTCATCTGTTTCAAGGACAAAGTCCCAGTAGAAAATCCTCGCTAGTGAGGGCATTACCAGGATACGCTTCAGATTAAAGCCGATAATGTGCTGTTTGAGCCAATGCGTGGCTCGTACTCTAAATAATAAGCGTAATCCAATATACGAGAATATACAGCTAAAACTGATTAAGGAGATTTGTTGCATTGGTAAGCCCGACATATAGGGCAACAATAAAACAATTAATAACAGAGGGTCAAATACATTTAATAAATTACAGCTCAGTCTTTCTTTACGCAGCGGCCACAACAAAGCAGCACCATGGGTGTTGAAAAAATCCAATGCTATGTGGGATAATCCACCGGCAAATGCCCATAAAAATAACGAGAAAAAAGAAGATTCGGGAGAACAGATAAAAACGCCCATAGCAATTAAAGCTGCCCAGCCCACAATGCCAGGCAAGGAATGCGAGGCTGCCCGGTGCTGCTTTAGATAACTCATTTCGCCGCGAATTATCGCAAGGAAATCAAAGTCTGGTGCTTGAGAGCCTAGGAACGCTGCAATATAAATCGGGTTGTCAATTGCAAGGGGCTGGCCAGAAAGACCGGCAAGAGCAATCCCTACTACACCATGTGTTAATGCATCCATCCATTCACTTCCCTACATGCTTGTTTCCAAGAAGTTTACATAACATTATAGCATGAAAGAATGGTAGAACGTCTACGGTAAGTTATGGATGCTAGCACCCTATTTTTATCGTTTTTACGCTAATAAGGTACAAGGTTAAGGGGATGATTAGTGAGGAATAATAGGGTTATAGGAGGTGAGACTTTGGATAAAAAACAGTATAGCATCGAAGTAGAGGAGGAAAAGCAGCTGATTCGGCAAAGTGCCGATCATGTTGGAGGCATTACGGAAGCCTCTGGAGGGGTTGATCCTGACATTGATGAAAACTTAATGCGATTATCCGGAGGACCCTGATAAAAAGATAAATCCCCATCCCGTTGGTAATGGGATGGGGATTTATCTTTTATTGCTGGCGTGACTTGCTCTGTAAGTCAGAAGAATCTTTTTTATTTAAAAACAGCAGATAGAATAGATAAATTGCGAAAACTACCGGGACTCCGGTATAAAGGACAATTTGCTGGGACTCATCAAAGTAAAGACTGGCAATAATTCCGGCATTAAGGAGAAAGGCCAATATTGGTACTAGAGGGTATAAGGGAGTCCGAACTGCCAAGTTTTTTAATTGGCCACCCAACTGTACATATTTACGGCGGAAATTCAACTGGCACCAGGCAATAATCATCCAAATCAGACACCCTGTCAGACCTGTACTTGACATGAGCCATATGTAGACAGTATCAGCTGCATACGTTTCAGTCAGAAGGGATAGACAGGCTAGCAATAAGGTAATTAGTACGCCGCCATACGGAACACCGTTCTTATTGAGGTTGCCCAGCCAGGAGGGTGCATGACCATCTTTAGACATGGACCACAGCAGGCGGGAGCAAGCATAGAGTGCCGAGTTGCCGGCAGATAAAGCAGAGGTTAACACAACAAAGCTCATAACATCTTTGGCAAAAGGAATTCCCAGACGTCCGAAGACATGGGCAAAGGGACTCTCCAGTACTCCGGCTTCTTCCATCGGGATGGTAGCTGCTAGAATAATAATAGCTAATACATAAAATATAATAATTCGTAGTCCGATACCGCGAATAACTTTAGGCACGTGTTTTTCAGGATTTTGACACTCACCTGCGGCAATTCCGACAAGCTCTGCCCCTTGGAAGGAGTAGACTACAGCAATCATAGTTAAAAATACGGCACTAAACCCATTGGGAAATAAGCCGCTGCCCGTATTGTAGTTTGAGAAACCGACAGCTCCTTCATTACCGGAGAAGCCAAAAATCAGGCCGGCACCGGCAATAATAAAGCCAACGATAGCAGCAACCTTAATGCTGGCAAACCAAAACTCTGTTTCACCATAGGCTTTTACGGAAATGAGATTTAGCAGGGCCAAAGCTACAGCAAAGACTGCACACCATATCCAAACAGGAACCTGAGCAAACCAGTGATGCATAATAATTCCGGCTGCTGTGAAATCTGCAGCAATACAAATTGCCCAGTTTATCCAATATAACCAGCCGGTAGTAAAACCTGCGCCAGGGGAAATAAACCGGGACGCATAGCTTTGGAATGAACCAGAAACAGGCATTGCTACCGTTAGCTCCATTAAGCAAAGCAATACCAGGTACATAACAAGGCCGCCGGCAAGATAAGCGAGGATGGCGCCAAAAGGCCCTGCCTGATGGATTGTTTGGCCTGAACCCATAAATAGTCCGGTGCCAATGGTCCCCCCAATAGAAATCATCATTAAATGGCGGGGGAGCATATCACGTTTTAGCCCTTGCTTCTCCGGGCAGAGTTGTTCTAGATCAACACTTGCTTTTGACATGATTTAACCTCCTATTTATTTGCGTAAAAAAGCAGCGTGAACAATCTCACGCTGCTTAAGATAGATATCTTAGCGCTAATGAGATAGTCCTCCACCTAAAAACATTTTAGGTGACAGTCTTGCACTTATTCAGTACAAGCCCAGCAGCAAGTGATTGCCTCAACCCGCGCTTCGGCGAATATCCCTTTCCCTACAATTCATCGCATTGGCAAAGCTTATCGTAGATAATCATGAGTATTCGCGCCTCTATCTGGCACACTATTTATTTCTAAATATGATTATAGTATACTCTTTGTGGACACGTCAATGATTTGTCTTTTTACGATGGGGAAAATACCATAGAATGAAACGAGAATAGTATTGACTGATATGAGCGAGTGTAATATGATGGTAATAATTCAATATCTAAAGGGGAGTAGCTATTAGGTATAGTCAACACCACTGCTAACGCATGGCTGTACCGTTGGAATATCCAACAGCGAGACCTTTAGTATGGCCATATACATACTAAGGTCTTATTTTCGTGGAGAGAAAAGGCCTTACGACGTTTGTAAGGCCTTTTTATTGTTTTGCTATAAAAATATGGTGAAAGGGGTTATTTCGATGGAACTATTGGCAGCGTTAGGCAGTATTACATTCATCAATCTAATACTAAGCGGCGATAATGCGGTCATCATAGCTCTGGCTAGTAGAAACTTACCCCCCGAACAGCGCAAAAAGGCTGTCTTATGGGGAAGTGCGGGAGCAGTGGTATTGCGGATTGTTTTAACTATGATCGCAGCTCTCTTGCTACAAATTCCTTATGTACAATTTGCCGGTGGTTTAGCTTTATTATGGATTGCTGTAAGCTTACTAGGTGATGACAAACAACATGATGTAGCTTGTAAAGAAGCAGCAAGCTTTTCCGAAGCAATAAAAGTAATTTTATTTGCCGATCTTATTATGAGTCTTGATAATGTCCTGGCTATCGCCGGAGTTGCTAACGGCAATATGCTGTTACTTATCGCCGGGCTGGCAATGAGTGTTCCGCTAGTTATTTTTGGCAGTCAGATGTTGATGTCTCTTATGGATCGGTATCCAATTATAATTTATATTGGAGCGGCTATTTTAGGCTGGACAGCAGCCAAAATGATGGTAGCAGATGCTGCTATGGGGCCGATTCTTGAACCCTATGCGCTATTGCTTGAACTTGCATTGACGGCATCTGTGGTTGGCGTAGGCCATTGGCTGAAAGTCCGAGCGCAAAGTGTTCCCGCAAACACAGAAGGTGCTCCTGCTTTTCGGGATGGTGAAAAATAAGTAAAACAACCGGTTCGCTTAAGCGAGCCGGTTGTTTTACTTATATGCACTATGTGTCAGAGATATTGACAGGGAATATCCTGACTGCTACCATAAAATTGTGTATACTGCTTTCAGACAAAATAAATTGTAAGGATGCGTTTTGATGAACGAAATTACCAGTATTGATATAGGACGGGCTGCACTCCGCATGGCGCTTAGTGAAACTCGGCAAGATGAACAAGATACCCGGCAGGGATTGCAAAAGCGAAATATACTGTCGGTGGCTGTTGACTTTGGCGGAGAGTTTGTTCCCTCTGTAAAGAAAATCATTGAAAGGGCTGTCGTAGCTGCACAGCGTCAGGGTGTTGTAGCTGCCAATCACGTAGGTGAGGGGGCGGTTGCCGGTGCTACAAGGGCAGCTCTCGAACAAATTGCCTCAAGAGCTATCGGCCTGAATGTGGGCGGAAAAATCGGCATTGCCCGTTATGAGGAACATTTGTGTGTGGCTATTTATTTTGGTGTTGGAGTCCTGAATCTTAACGAAGTGGCGGTAGGCTTAGCACATCGATCTTTGCCATCCGATCAACCATAGAAGAGCCGGCCTAGGGCCGGCTCTTCTTTATATATGGATATTTTCTTCAGGTAAGTATTGGCAATAAACGGAAATTGGATTATAATAGCTAATGATAATTAGTATCAATAGACCGATCGGCAAGGGTGGTTTTTTATGAATATACAAGCTTTTACTGTTGATGATTTACACGAAATTGTAGATGCTCTGTCTACGGCAGTAGATGCTAAAGATCCCTATACACACGGACACTCGGAGCGGGTAGCGCACTTAGCAATAGCTATAGCCAGAACAATGGGAATGACACGTGAGCAGCAATCCATTTTGCACATTGGCGCTCATCTGCATGATGTGGGGAAAATTGGTGTTCCTGACGCAGTTCTTTGTAAACCCGGCAGACTGACAGATGAAGAATATGCTGCCATCAAGATGCACTCGATGATTGGCTATAATATTGTTCGCAAAGTTCGTATTCTGCATCCTGTTGCTACAATTGTTCGTTCTCATCATGAACGAATGGATGGCAGAGGATACCCCGACGGACTGCAAGGTGAAGAAATTCCCATGGAAGCCCGGATCGTTGCAGTCGCAGATTCATATGATGCTATGACCAGCCAGCGTCTATACAAGGTTTGTGTTTCCCCGGCGGAAGCAGTAAATGAAGTTAAACGATGTGCAGGAACGCAGTTTGATGCCGATGTAGTCGAGGCATTCAACCAACTGTTTGCAAGCGGAGCATTGACAATCGAACAATCTGCATGAGCTATTTGCTTTTTTGGGGCAAATGGCTTTTTTTTCTGCCGACCCAGAAAAATAATGCCATCCCCACAATAACTACCGACAGACTGGTTAACTGAGCTGATTTCAGTCCCCACAGCAGCGTATTATAATCGCCCCGCAGGTATTCAAGAAAGAATCGGGCTGTCGAGTATAACACGGCATAAAGGATAAATACCTGTCCTTTAGCGTGATTTGTTGTGCGGAATAAGAGTAAGAGGACAAAAATGATAATGTCGATTTGACCTTCCCAAATTTCTGCCGGCCACAGAGGCTGGCTGCCGTAAGTCTGATAGGCTAATGTCGTAGAGGGATATAAAATACCGAAGTTACTGCCTGTAGGGTGCCCAAATGCATCCCCATTCATAAGATTAGCCATACGACCGATTGCTTGTCCCATGATAACTGCTGGAGCAGCTACAATATCGGCAAAAGCCCATGTATCTATACCATGTCGCTTAGTATAGAGGTAACCGACTAATGTTCCTAGCAGTACTCCGCCTTGAATAGCCATACCACCCTGCCAGACAAAAGGAATCTCCAATAGATGATCTTGGTAATAGTGCCAGTCAAAAAAGAATACATCCCACAAGCGGGCGCCTACAATGCCGCCTAACCCGCAATAAATCCCCATATCGGGAACATGTTGATGCCATCTCCCATCCTGCTTTGCAAAAAAATAGGCAGTTCCGGTGGCAAGTATAATCGCTAGGCTGAGAATCAGCCCATATGCTCTGATAGGGAAATCGCCGATAAAGAAGAGATACTGGTGCATAGAAACCTCCTGTTAATTAACTGATTAGTTATAGTTTACCAAAGGATGGGCTGCTGGTAAATTTAATTGTATAGGAATTTTACGTAAGGGTATCGAATAAAATCGGAGAATAGAGTATTTTGGAGGGATTATCGTGCGAAAACGATTTTTGCTTATTGCAATGTGTGTTATTTTGGCTGTTACAGGCTTATGGTATATAGCTGTTCATACTGGTAAGGCAACAAGACAAGTTCAGGCTCCTGCTGAGCTAGGTGTAACGCAAGGAAAGGGATTTGCCGGGTTTACACTTGCTAACTTGGAAGGTCAACAAATTATAGTCGGTCAAACGGGCAAAGTGACAATCATTAATTTCTGGGCTACTTGGTGCCCCCCATGCCGGGAGGAAATGCCGGAATTAGACCGTTTTGCCCAAAAATATCGTCGGTCAGTGGACTTCTATGCAATTAATATACAAGAGCACAGTGATAAAGTCAGTGAGTTCTTAAAACAAAGCAAGTATACAATGACTGTACTTTTAGACAGTGATGGTACGGTTGCAAAAAACTTCCGTATTAGTGCGATACCGACAACGATTGTTATTGATAAAGAAGGGATAATTAAGTTCCGCAAATCAGGGCCGGTGACGATGAATGAGTTAGAAGAGATAATGAAAGGCCTATAGGCCGTAATAATAACAGCCACCCAGCAATGCGGGTGGCTGTTATCGTTTGAGAAAGGTCAGCATTTGCCTAATAACCTGCTCTAAGTTTTTCTGGTCATCCGGTGTCGAGCTGTTACTGCTGCGTACAAAGTCCATTGCACTGTTTTCAAGCAGTGTAAGACCGATCTTTTCAATGGAAGAGCGGACGGCGGATAACTGAATCAGGATATTGCCACAGTCTTGTTGTTCGTCAACCATTTTCTCAATTCCGGCAATATGGCCTCTTACATTGCGAAGCCTGTTCAAGGTTTCCGTGCGTAGCAAAGATTCTGACATAGTACACCTCATTTTGTAGTTGAAATCCACATTTTGCAGAGTCGTTAATATATTAAACAGGTAAGAAGTGTCAGAGTACATTAACTCGACATAATATATAGTAGCATAATGGGTGAAGAGAGGTGATTAACGAATGAAATATGTTGAACGCCCATTAGTAATAATTGTTGTAGCGATGGCAATTCTGCAGGTGTTTGGGATAATTGTTGACAGTAACGTATTGGCTAACCACATCCTCCGGCTTGCGCTGGTAGTGCTAATGGTAATTTATGTTAGTTTTAGTCAATTCTGGCTGCATAAGATCAGAGCAGACTTAAAATTTCATGATACTATATGGCAGAGTATTCCCTATGGAATCGCTTGTTATAACCGGCAGGGGGAAAGAGGTTTTTGTAATGATGCCTATATACGGCTGCAAGCCGGTTGTCCGGGGAAGCTTTACAGCGCTGCATTGGAGCGGGCACTGGATGAGGGCGGCTTCCACACGTTAGCGTGGTCCGTAACGAATCAAACCGGCACCGTGCATATCGAGAGCCACTGCATGGCAGTTTTGCGAAATCGTTTTATAGCTGCTATTACTATGCTGAGAGAGAAAACCAAAGAGCAGGAAGCTTTTGAAAAACAGGAAGAGGAATACCTTGAAGTCGTTAAAGTGATGGTGAACATGTTTGAGTTAAAAGATCCATTTGGCCAGGGTCATTCTGTTACAGTTAGCAATTTAGCTCATGATTTGGCACAATCACTCAACATGACGAAAAAAGAAATTGCTGTTATTACAAAAGCAGCATTAATCCATGATATAGGAAAAGCTACTATTCCAGCGGATGTGTTAAATCAGGAAGAATTGACAGATTCCAATTATGAGATCATCAGAAAGCATGCCGCTATTGGTGCCCAAATAGCCGAAAATATACAGGGATTGCAAGAAGCTTCTTTATTGGTGCGCCATCATCATGAACGCTATGATGGACGGGGATATCCCGATGGCTTAAGCGGTGAGGCAATTCCTTTCGGATCACGGATGATTGCAATAATAGATGCCTTTGATGCGATGACGACAGGAAGATCTGTACTAGGACGGCGGGATGTCGAAAGTGCAATTGCTATTTTGCAGTTAGAAAAAGGAAGACAGTTTGATCCCCAAATTGTGAATGATTTTACCGCTATGATACAAGCTAGTCGAAAAAAGTAAGCTGCTTAAGGCATATTGAAAAAAGATATTGCATCAGTCTGCAGCTTATGATACAGTAACAGAAATAACTGAAAAAATAAAAACGATGATCAGGAAAAGTAGGCTTATACTGTTGGTGCAGAGAGCCGGGGGGCGGTGGGAGCCCGGTACGCAGGTTAAGCTGAAGTTCGCCTTGGAGTTGCGTTCTGAAATTTGCCTTGGCAAAGTGTAGGTCACGCCGGAGCCTTACCGTTAACGTAAAGGGGAGTATCGGCTTTAGAGCCCGTACTTTAACAAGTGGTTCGCTTCTGGCGGACATTTAAGGTGGTACTACGGGAATAAATTCCCGTCCTTTTGAGGACGGGAATTTTTTTTATCTTATCAGAAAGTATAACTTTCTGATTGGCGAAATAAGAACGACATAGGCTTCCACCTGCGTCCTAAAGGACTTGGTGCAAGCCAAGTCTTTTCTAATACCGAAATGGAGAGGAGTAAAGCAAATGCCGACGAATGAGAATGCAGTCAAGATGGTGGCCTATTTAGGCCCGCAGGGAACTTATAGTGAAGAAGTTGCCTATCAAATTCATGTAGGGAATAAAGTGCAGTTTACTCCTTATAGCAGTATAGATGCTGCTATTATGTCAGTTGTTGATGGCAGCAGCGATGAATGTGTCGTCCCTGTTGAAAACTCTCTGGAAGGTTCGGTGACGATTACTCTTGATATACTGGCCCATGTAGAAAGTTTGTTTATCATCAGGGAAACGACACATGCGATCAGACATAACTTACTGGTGAATCCACAAAATGGCCCTATTGAGGTGATCGTATCTCACAGCCAGGCACTGGCGCAGTGTCGCAGCTATCTGCAGGAACACTATCCGTCTGCCCTGGTAAAAGCGGTTCAAAGTACGGCGGAAGCAGCTTTCAGTGTCGCGGCGGGGATGCCTAAACATGCGGCGATAGGCAGCTTGCGAGCTGCAGAGATATATGGACTGGATGTTGCTGCTGCAGGCATTCAGGATAATTCGTATAATAGCACCCGCTTTTTGGTTTTAGGCCGAAAACCGGCAGTTTTACAAAAGGAGCAGCATAAGACATCCATCGTATGTCAGATAGATGGTAAGAAACCAGGCAGCTTGTGTGAGATTCTGCACGAGTTTGCTCAGCGCAATGTGAATTTGACGCGAATTGAGTCACGCCCTGCCCGCACGCAACTGGGAGCCTATATCTTTTTTCTTGATTTAGATGGAAGTTTGGAAGACTACGAGGTATTCGCAGCTGTTAAGGCTGTGAAGGAAAAGAGTATTTGGTTTAAAAGCTTTGGTTCCTATCCTGTTGTCGATACAAGCCGGCCAAGCAAAGAGCGTTTATAACAGGAATTTCGTAACTGGCCACGAATATATTATGTAATATTGTAGGAAAGAAACCGGTGGAGGAAGTATGCGTAAACTGTTCATGCTAACTTTTTTGGGACTGTTTTTATTGTTTACACCCGTTGTTTCAATGGCGCAGCTGCTGGAAAATGATATTGTAGTAACTGATGCATGGGGCACAAAAGTGGACAGCGGAGCCAAAGCATTTGTGGACAGAGGAGAGACCTGGCTGCCGGTTGAGACGGTAAAATGGTATTCTGAAGAGCAGATACGGATTGATTTGGCGGAAAAGCGAATATATGTGACGCTAGACGCTCCGAGGTTTCAACTGGAAACAGCTAATTTGGACCGTACTATACAAAAAGGACTAACACTTAATTTTCCCATAAAGCTCATTGAGGGTAAACCTTATATCAATCTGTACAACTTAGACCGCGTATTGGGAATAACCGCTAAGCCCCGTAAAGAAGAAAAGATCGTAGACGTAATTCCTGAAGCCAGTTTGGGCTATACGGCATATCAGATAAACAAACCAAGAGATAAGACTGTTTTTACTGGAAAGATTAATGCCGTGTGGGATCATGTTGGTATTGTCAACCGCAATCTTGGAGTTGAACCTGCAATTGACGGTTTGGATGTTATCTTACCTACCTGGTTCACCATCACCAATGCTGAGGGCATGGTACTGAACAAAGCTGACCAGCGTTATGTTACGGATGCACATGAGAAAAGATATAAGGTATGGGCATTATTATCAAATGGCTTTGACCGGGAATTAACAAGAAAAATACTGCAAGATGTAACTGCTCAGGAAAATGTTATCAGGCAGATTATGTTGTATGTAAGTCTATATAATCTTGATGGTATTAATCTTGATTTTGAAAATATGTATGAAGAGGATAAGGAACGATTCACTTCTTTTGTCAAGCTGCTAGCAACTGCTTTGCACGAGCAGAACGCTGTTTTGTCTGTAGATGTTACGGTTCCTTCCAATTCTGCCTTTTGGTCGCGCTGCTACGACCGGCGGGAGCTTGGTAAAATTGCAGATTATGTTATGGTAATGGCCTATGATGAGCATCCTCGCCTAAGCCCGGTCAGCGGATCGGTAGCTTCCTACGGCTGGGTTGAAAAAGGCATTGCGGCAACATTGGCGGATATACCGAAAGAAAAAGTAATTCTTGGGATTCCTTTTTATACTCGTGAATGGGAAGAGACTAGCAGTAATGGCACTGTAAAGGTGCAGGCAAAGACATTGTCAATGTCTCAGACGAATGAAATTCTTAAGGATAACGGCGTTAAGCCTGTCTGGCTGGAAGACAAAGGCCAGTACTATGCTGAATATACAAAAAGAGATAAGCAATATAAAATTTGGCTGGAAGAGCCGGCCTCTTTGAAGCTCAAAGCAGAACTAGCGCTGACATATCAATTAGCAGGTGTTGCCGCCTGGCGCAAGGATTTTGAAGAACAGCAAACTTGGGACGTACTAAAAACCGTGTTAAAACCAGCAGCTGCACAACCAGAGAATAAAGAACAGCAAGAGCAGAAAAAACAGAAAAAATCAAAAAGGCATAAAAAGATAAAATAATTATTTCCAGGAAATACCAAATAAAATGAAATAGACGGCCTGAACTGTAATGTTCAGACCGTCTATTTCATTTTATTGATTTTATCCAGTTCTCCAGTTCTTTTAATACTTCTTCACGGGCTACCCGAACTGCTTCCCCAGACCATTCCTGTCCGGTATCACCATCAAACCAGCTGTCTTTTTGACTGAAAGCGCTGGTAGGAAAAAATTTTTCTCTTGCAGATGCGTAAACACCATCAAGCATACTTTGTTTTATGGTTTTTCTGGTTACCTTTGCGCCAACTTTTTCTGTTGTAGTGACTTCCAGGCCGCTAGGGCCGGTGGCAATTTCGACGTGGCTAAGCAGCTTGCTTCTTTGACTGGCAGCGGCGATGGCCTTTTTAGCAGCAGAGGTTGCTTCTTCCCGTTTAATATCGTCATTCATTACAGATATGCGGACATTGCCAATAATCAGCTTATACATAACACACCTCCTATAAGCTATTGTATTTCTTATATTTTCATGTTAGAACCAGTAAAGACTGAGAATAGGCGAAAGTTGACATTCTATTTTTGCTACTATATAATGGTAATCAATAATCCAATGACACAGAGTAGTAAGTTTTGAAAGCAGGTGCAGAGAGTTGGCGGTTGTTGCGAGCCAAACCATGTTAAGCTGAACTCGCTGTGAAGGAGCGACTGCGAAACTAGGACTAGCAGTCTACGTGTTACCGGCGTTAACGGTAGTGAGTGGATGGGAGATCCCATCAATCAGGGTGGTACCGCGAGTAAATCGTCCCTGGCTAGAAGCCGTGGACGTTTTTTGTTTTTTATGCAAAAAAGCCTAGGAGGTTCTTCATGAAAGAAAAGTATACACCTCACGAAATTGAAACTAAATGGCAGCAGCATTGGTCCGATGCTAAGACCTTTAGTACCGAAGTAAATCGTCAGCGCCCAGAATACTATGTTCTTGAGATGTTTCCCTATCCTTCGGGAAATCTGCATATGGGACATGTGCGCAATTATTCCATTGGTGACGTAGTTGCTCGTTTTAAGGCCATGCAGGGCTACAATGTTCTCCATCCTATGGGATGGGATGCTTTTGGCATGCCAGCGGAAAATGCAGCGATTAAACATGGAATTCATCCAGCAAGCTGGACCTGGGATAATATTGCCAATATGCGCCGTCAGCAGCAGCAGCTTGGTCTCTCGTATGACTGGGACAGAGAGGTTGCTACCTGTCATCCTGATTACTATAAATGGACGCAATGGCTTTTTCAGCTGTTTTATGAGCGTGGCCTAGCATATAAGAAAAAGGCAGCTGTCAATTGGTGCAATGACTGCAACACTGTTTTAGCAAATGAACAAGTAGTGAACGGTCAATGCTGGCGCTGTGATTCAATAGTAGTAAAAAAAGAGCTTGAGCAATGGTTTTTTAAGATTACTGAATACGCTGACCGGTTGTTGTCTGACTTAGGTGAGCTGAAAGGCTGGCCGGAACGCGTAAAAACGATGCAGGAAAACTGGATCGGACGCAGTGAAGGTGCGGAATTTACATTTGCCATACCAGAGCTGAACGATGAGATTGCCGTTTACACTACACGCCATGATACTGTTTTCGGTGTTACTTATCTCGTGCTTGCACCTGAACACCGTTTAGTAGAAAAGCTAATTGCCGGCACACCGACAGAGCAGGCTGTGCGCCAGTTTGTAGAAAGAATCCGCAATATGAGCGAAGTCAGCCGTACTTCAACTGAGACGGAAAAAGAAGGCATGTTTACAGGTGCTTATGCCGTAAATCCCTTTACCGGAGCTCAGGTGCCAATTTGGGTGGCTAATTATGTGCTTGTTGAATATGGAACCGGTGCTGTTATGGGTGTTCCGGCACATGATGAGCGGGACTGGCAGTTTTCTACTAAGTACGGCTTAGCTAAGAAGGTTGTTATTCAGCCTGCTGATAAGCAGCTTCAATTGGATCAAATGTCCGGTGCTTATGATGGGCCGGGAGTGATGGTTGATTCTGGTGATTTTACCGGTCTTACCAATGAACAAGGCAAGTTAAAAATAGCAGAGTGGCTGGAAGCACAGAAAATTGGTAAACGGAGAGTGAATTACCGTTTACGAGACTGGCTGGTATCGCGTCAGCGTTATTGGGGTGCGCCAATCCCAATGATTTACTGTGAGCAGTGTGGTATCGTTCCTGTGCCGCACAAAGATTTACCGGTTAAGCTGCCGGAAAATGTGGACTTTACTTCCGGTTCCGTCTCACCTCTTGCCCAGGTAGAAGAGTTTGTTAATTGTTCCTGCCCCAAATGCGGTGGAAAAGCCCGCCGTGAGACAGATACGATGGATACTTTTATTGATTCTTCGTGGTACTACCTGCGCTATACCAGCCCACAAAGCCTGACCGAGGCCTTTGATGCTGCCAAAGCGAATTACTGGATGCCGGTAGATCAATATATTGGTGGTATTGAGCATGCAATACTACATCTATTATATTCCCGGTTCTTTACCAAAGTACTAAAAGATGCCGGTCTGGTAAATGTTAATGAACCCTTTAAAAACCTTCTTACGCAAGGAATGGTTATTAAAGATGGTGCAAAAATGTCCAAATCGAAGGGGAATGTAGTTTCACCTGAGGAGATTGTTGGTAAATACGGCGCTGATACAGCCCGGCTATTCATTCTTTTTGCAGCACCTCCAGAGCGTGATTTGGAGTGGAACGACCAGGGCGTTGAAGGAGCATTTCGTTTTCTCAATAGATTGTGGCGAATTGTAGATCATTTCGCACCTTTTATGGGAGACCGGACAGAGACAATCAACCAGGAAGAGTTGAGCAAATCTGAGCGTGAATTACGCCGGGCATTACATGCGTCTATTAAGAAGGTCACAGAAGATCTCGGCGACCGCTTCAACTTTAATACAGCTATTAGTGCAATTATGGAACTTGTTAATGCCATGTATGCGTTTAAAGAACAACAACAGCAGATCAATGCAGGCCTGGCACATGAAGTTATCTCCAGTTTGCTTAGACTGCTGGCACCCTTTGCTCCGCATATGGCTGAAGAGCTATGGCATGAGACTATCGGAGACAATAGTGTTCACAAACAACAATGGCCCATTTTTGACGCAGAAGCAATTAAGGTTGCTGAAGTTGAAATCGTTTTGCAAATCAACGGGAAAGTTCGGGATAAGCTGCTGATTCCGGTAGGAATTGATGCTGCCGAATTAGAGAAAAAAGCGCTGGAACAAGACAAAGTAAAGGCGTTGATTGAAGACAAGCAAATTGTGAAAGTCATCTGCGTTCCTCAAAAACTAGTGAATATAGTAGTAAAATAAAGGACAGGCTGCTTACTCTGCAGCACTGTCGCAAAAAGGCATCTTACGCACAGGCGTAAGATGCCTTTTTTTAGCTTCTAGGGAATGATTTCTTGTAACCACTGCCGGTCAATATACCACAGTCCTGCCTGCATGTCAGGAAACAGAGCGGTACCTGTTTTCTTTACGTGTTGATCATAGCGGAATAGGTTTTTCCAGCTGTCCTGGAGCTCTTTTTTGAGGTGGGGATAAAAGGGGGGGGTAACCACATCCCCAGTGTAACTAATTCCGTAGTGGGTTAGTTTTTCAGCGAACTTCGCTGCTTCTTCTTCTGATTGTCCGAGGTAACGTCGGTTCAAAATCTTGTTCCAATCGCTCATTCGGAAAGATACCGTATGCTGGAGAGGCACACTCAGTTTTAAGATTTGGGTTCCGGGGTGATGGTCGAGGTATCTTAGGTCGTAGAAAGTCCAAACGGCCGATTCTGTCAGTTTGGGCTTTGGTACAATACGCTGAGCATGTTCGGTGTACCACGAATAAGACTGTAAGAACACAGCGGATACTTCCCCATACTTCCGGGCGATGTATTCCAGCTTCACATAATGACAGCCTTCAGTCAGTAAATGGTGAACGACTTCATCGCTCTGGGCTGTATAGAGTGTTATGTGGTTATGGTAACAATCCATTCTTTTTTCAGCTCCCATATGGTTCCCACCCTGACTTCACTAAGAATGATGCTTTCATCAAATAAGCGATCCCAGCTTTTAATGATCTTTCGTTTAATGATGGGATAAAATGGCGTCATATAGGCAGTGCAGTCATCAATACCGTAGCGGTTTAACAGAGAAGCATGCTCTTTTTCATCCTGAGCATTTGCCGGAATATACATATAGTTAACAATCTTACCCCACTTGTCAATATCCAATGTGATCAGCTGATCTTGTTCAACTAAAAGCTCTATTTGCACATTCCCGGGGCTGTTTCCTATCTTAGCTTCTTCTGCCAGAGACACCCAAACGGGGTATTTTACATCTTCAGGTGGTCGTACTAGCTTGCTTGCTGCCTGATAGTACCAGTTGTACACATCCAGGTATAAACCAGCGTGATCTTCCATTTTGCTGACAATGTATGCCTTTTTTACTATATAGCGGTCATTTCTTGCTAATTCGTGTACGATGTTTTCGTGCTGTTTGGTCCATAATTTTACGAAGTTTTTCACAGTTTATCCCTACCAATCACAGCAGAATAAGGTATTAAATTGCAATTATTTTATAATGAATGAATCTGTAACGTCAAATTTTATTGATAATTTCGATAAAAAGATGTAGGTTTATTTTTTTATAGGCATTTGAATTGATTGCAGGCAAGAAAGAACCGTTTCTTGATGAAGTTTATTTAAATTATCAATGAGAGTTTAAAATAGCAATTGAAAATTGCGATTAGTTTAAATTATTTATTTGTGCTAGGATAACAAAAAAGAAGCTTACTTTATCAGGAGACTGAGACATAAGGGAGATAACCTATGCAACAAATAAATGCAATTGGAGATGCCTGTCCGCTTCCGGTAATTAAAACAAAAAAAGGACTCGCCGCAATGGAACAGGGCCAATTAGAGGTGCTGGTAGACAATGAGGCAGCAGCTCAAAATATCCGGCGGTTTGCCGAGTCGGCAGGATGCCAGTTTGACGTATCTCGTAGAGCTGGCATTTTTCACATTACACTTATAAAAGGAAAACCTCAGCAACACGAGCCTTCTTTTGAACGGGCAACAAGCGAGAAAAAAACAGTTGTTGTCCTATCGTCCGATACGATGGGTACTGGTAATGATGAGCTGGGTCACATTTTGATGAAGGGATTTATTTTTACTCTTACTCAACTGGAAATATTGCCTCATACCATTCTGCTTTATAACACGGGTGCGAAACTGGCCGTACATGGTTCAAATTCGCTTGAAGACTTAGTCAGCCTGGAACAGGGCGGAGTTTTAGTCCTGACCTGCGGCACTTGTTTGAATCATTTGGGCATCGCGGAGCAGCTCGGCGTAGGGGAAGCAACTAACATGTACCGCATTGTCGAAGAAATGCGGGACGCTGAAAGCATCCTTCGCCCGTGATGGATATGATTTATTTTGATAACGCTGCCACGAGTCTGCCCAAGCCACCAGCGGTTGGGCTTGCAATACTGGAGGCTATCAACACGTTTGGCGGGGCTGGAAGGGGCGGTCATCCGGCTTCTTTGGCCGCAACCCGCTGCATTTTCCGGGCTCGTAAAGCAGTTGCTGAGCTGCTAGGATCAACTGCCGATCAGACAGTTTTTACTTCCAATGCAACGGAAAGTTTAAATATTGCCATCCTTGGATTGCTGACTCCCCAAGACCATGTCATTACCACAGTCCTGGAGCATAATTCTGTATTGCGGCCTCTTTATAAGCTCCGTTCCCAGGGGATGGGATTATCCATTATCGGCATTGACCAAAAAGGAAATTTGGATTATGACGGTTTTTACCGTTCCTTTCGCCCTAATAGTAAAGCCGTTGTCTGCACCCATGCCTCTAATTTAACAGGTACAGTCACCAATCTGGATTTTGTCGCCGATTTTTGCAAAAAGAACGGTTTGCTGCTAATTGTGGATGCATCGCAAACCGCCGGCGTGCTTTCCGTTAATGCGGACAAGCTGGGCATTGATGTTCTTTGCTTTACCGGACACAAAGGGCTGTTAGGGCCACAGGGAACAGGTGGAATTTGCGTCCGCAAAGGACTTGCTGTAATGCCGCTTAAGGTAGGTGGCAGCGGGTTACACAGTTATTCGGAAATCCATCCGGAGGGTATGCCTGAAGCCTTGGAAGCTGGTACTGCCAACGGACACGGAATCGCTGGCTTGCTGGCAGGAGTTGAATACATTCTAAAGACGGATATGGCTGTGATCCGCAATAAAGAACTGGAATTAACGAGGCTCTTTCGTCAAGGAATTGAAACGGTTGCTGGCGTGCGCATCTATGGCGATGCAACTGTGCCGCATGCTCCCATTGTTACCTTAAATATCAGTTCTATGGATTCAGGTGAAGTGGGGGATCGCTTAGCAAGGGATTACAATATCTGCGTTCGAACAGGGGCTCATTGTGCTCCGCTGGCCCATGTGGCTTTAGGTACCCAGAGGCCGGGGGCGGTACGGTTTAGTTTTTCCTCTTTCAATACAGAGGCGGAAATCTACACAGGAATTCAGGCAATTGCTGAGATTGCCGCAGAAGGGGGAGCAGGGATAATTGGCTAGAGAGAAACAACCCAAATTGGTTATTGCTTTTCCCACAACAACGGCCGCAATGGCCATGGAGGCTGTCTGTGAAACCAAGCAAGGGCGTTTAATACCGATTCCTCGGGAAATCAGTGGCAGCTGCGGTCTTGCCTGGTGCGCGGAACCGCAGTGGGAGGATATGCTGCTTCAGATAATGGCTAAACATAAGATTGAATATCAGGAAAAGCGAATTATTTTACTGTATTAACGAAGGGCGGGATTTGCAAATGATCGAGAGGAAAACCCAGTTGCCTCAAATATTTGATAGCTTTGCAGAGGCAAGGCAAAATGGATTTTTAGCGATGAAAAAAATTAAAGACAGCGGCAAAGGGGTGGTGGGCCAGTTCTGTACCTATACCCCGCTGGAAATTTTTATGGCTGCCGACCTTGTCAGTGTGGGGTTGTGTTCTACCAGTGACGAGACCATTCCTGAAGCGGAAAAGGTGCTGCCGAGTAACCTGTGTCCGCTGATTAAGTCCAGTTACGGTTTTGCCATTACTGACAAATGCCCTTACATGTATTTTTCCGATTTGGTAGTAGGTGAGACAACCTGCGACGGTAAAGTAAAAATGTATGAACTTCTGGCTAAGGAAAAAAATGTTCATATTCTTGAGCTCCCCCGCAGGCAGGATACTCCAGAAGCTCAGGCACTTTGGCGTGCGGAGCTGGTACGGCTAAAGGAACGGGTGGAAAAGGACTTTGGTGTTACGATAACAGATGACCAGCTGCGCCAGGCGATTGTCAGGAGGAACATGGAACGCAGGCTGCTGAAGGAACTGTATGAGCTGAGTATTATGACGCCGCCGCCCATAACCGGACTCAGGCAGCTGCAAATTCTATTTGGCTCTCAGTTTAAATTTAACTGGGAAGAGAAGGTCGCGGAAATCCAAAACGCAATTGACAGTATCCGTGACGCCTATCTAGCAGGAGAGAGGCCGGTCAAGGAAGAGGCGCCACGAATTCTCATTACCGGCTGTCCAATGGGTGGTGTCACTGAAAAGGTAGTAAAGGTAATTGAGGAGGCTGGAGCAGTTGTCGTTGTTTATGAAAACTGTACCGGAGCCAAACAGCTGGACCGGCAGTGCCGGGAGGCGGGGGACCCACTGACCAATATTGCGGATCACTATTTGCAGATTGGCTGTGCCGTTATGACCCCTGACAATAACCGCTTTGCGCTTTTAGAACGTCTCTGTGAACAATTTCATGTCGATGGTGTTGTAGAAATGACACTGCAAGCCTGTCATGCCTACGCAGTAGAAGCTCATTCGGTTAAAGCGTTTATGAAACGTAAGGGGATTCCGTACCTGCAATTGGAAACTGACTATAGTACATCCGATATCGGTCAGCTATCCACCCGGGCTGGTGCTTTTGTGGAGATGTTATAAGATATGATACAAGCGTCTGTAGGCATCGACTGTGGTTCTACTGCCTGCAAAGGCATCCTTCTCCAAGGGGACAATATTCTTGCCTCTTGTATGCTGCCTACCGGCTGGAGCCCCAAGGACACATCCCGGGCAGTTTTAGGTCAACTGCTGGAAAAGACCGGAATAAAAAACGAAAGTGTCCATATTATTGCTACCGGTTATGGGCGTGTGAGCATCGATTTTGCGCACCAGACTGTGACAGAAATTACGTGTCACGCGCTGGGGGCAGAGTACCTGCTGCCGGGGGTGCGCACAGTTGTTGATATTGGCGGACAGGATTCCAAGGTGATTGCCGTGGAGGATGGACATGTCCGCTCTTTTCAAATGAATAATAAATGTGCCGCAGGTACCGGTCGTTTTTTGGAAATGTCGGCTAACCGCATGGGTATTGATATGGCGGAGTTTTCGGCCCTCCTTTCTGCCGGAAAAAGCTGTTCGTTAAGCAGCATGTGTGCCGTGTTTGCCGATTCGGAAATCGTATCGCAGCTAGCAGCGGGAAAAAGCCGTGAGGAAGTGGCAGGCGGCATTGTTCATTTAGTTGTCGACCGTACTGTTGCACTGGCGGCCCAAGTGGAGCCTTCTAGCCCCGTACTGCTCACAGGCGGCTTAGCGGGGGTGGAGGGGCTGCGACTGACTTTAGAGAAAAAGATTGGCTTTCCGGTAGTTTCATCCGGTTTATCTTGTTTTGCTGGTGCTATTGGCGCTGCGAGAATATACTGGGTAAGAAAAGCCCGGAGAAATATTTCTGAGCAATAAAATTTCTATAGATTTTTTCTTATAAATAAAGACTGCCAGTATGCAGGTGCGGGACTGCTGCTGGCAGTCTTTGTAATATTTTGTCAGTTTTTCGTGTAATTATAAAATAATTGTGATTATTATAAGAATTATAGTAATTATCAATTGTATTTGAGTTTGTTCATTTAAAATCACGATTAGTGCATTTAAATTATCTGTGTTAGGATAACACACAGATAAGCTTGTCTTAATTAGCGAATTACAATTAACTATTAAATTGCTGTTAGTTTATCAATTATACTGCGGAGTGTAGCTTTATATTGAATTCTGTGGAGGAAGGCAGCTCTAGCAAAGAAATCCCCGCCTTTGTGTATTCTAGCGGCGGCCAGGCAGGATGATGACAGTGGTAAATATTGCAAGGACGGAGGGCGTTGAATAATGAGAAAAGCAATTATTTTGTATGTAACGGCAGTCATGGTTGCTTGCCTGATAGTGGCAGGCTGCGGCCAATCGGCAAGCACGACCGGTCAAGTGCCGACAATTAAAGTCGGCTATACGTTCGTGGATCATCACGCCAGCTTGATGGTCGCGGCGAAAAAGGGTGAGGCGTTTCAAAGCTCCGGCACTTATTTGAAGCCGGTGGTGGACAAAGAGAAATATGAGCTGTTTGACAACGGGAAAAAAATTGCGAATATTGAACTGGTTGTTACCAAAAGCGGTTCTGAGTCAGCTGTACTTTTCGCCCAAAAGCATATTGACTTATCTCTGCTTTCGGTGACTGCCGGGATGGCGGCAATTGACGGGGGCACGCCGATCAAAATACTGTCACCGCTGCAGACTGAAGGACTGGCTCTCGTTTTCCCAAAAGACAGCGCGGTGAGCGGCTGGGATGGCTTTATCACATACCTTAATACAAAAGAGGAGCCGGTAAAGATCGGTTACCATTCGCCGACAAGCGCGCCGCTGATGGTGTTCGAAGGAGCATTAAAGCAAAACAAAGTGCCATATACGCGGAATCCCAACGAGCTCAATGCCAAGATTTTGCTGGTGGACCTTAAGGATACGCCTAATCTGATACCTGCACTCACCAGCAAACAAGTGGACGGGTGGGTAGGACCGTCGCCGCATCCCCAAGTGGCAGAGAAAACGGGGGTTGGCAAAATTGCGCTTGACCTGCGCGATTTACCCCCGCAGGGTGCCTGGCATGATGCTCCCTGCTGCGCTATCGCTGGGCGGACAGAGTTTCTCTCTCAGAATCAGGCAGTCGTGGTGAAATTTCTGAAACTGATGGCTTACGCCGGTGATTATGCCAATAAGAACCATGACGAATATGCCGAGATTGTCGCCCAATGGATCGGCATCCCGGCCGATGCCGCAAAAGCTTCCACGATCGTATTTTTGACCTATCCGACTGATACGTGGATCAAGAATTTGGGCGTGTACCAGGAATTGATGAACTCGATGAACAAGTATAAAGGGCCGCTGAAAGGTAAGCCTCTGAACGAAGTCATGGACCAGGTTTTTGATTTCAGCTATATTCAGCAGGCTCAAAAAAAATAGCACCGGACAGGATATCCTTTGGGGCCGGTTTAGCCCCGGTGTAATTTATATGGGGGGCCTATGAGAGCAATTGTTTCAGGAGTAATCAATATATTGCTGCTGCCGGTGTTGTTTCTGGGACTCTGGCAGGCCATTGCCATGAATATCGTCAACCCGGTTATATTACCGGCAGTTCCCGCCGTTTTTGCCATTCTGGCAGCGCCGACCCAGGATTTGCTGAGCATGGGATCAATGGTGCAAAATATTGTGGTGAGCCTCTGGCGGGTACTGGCCGGGTTTGTCCTGGCTGTTATCCTGGCCGTACCGTTAGGTATTTTGATGGGGTATAGCCGGAATGTCTTTGATTTGCTAAATCATTTTTTTGGTCTTTTGCGGCCTATTCCACCGCTGGCGTGGGTTCCGCTGGTACTGGCCTGGTTTGGCGTTGCCAGCCTGGCAAATGTCTTTGGTGTGGAATCCGGCGAGGCGTACTTATATTTGCGGAATGTTAAAGTATCTATGATCTTCATCATCTTTATCGGTGCTTTTTTCCCGATTATTACCAGTACGATTTATGGTGTGCAGAGTGTGCGGAATATTTTGGTGGACACAGCCCTGGTGCTGGGAGCGGGCCGGCGGGACGTGTTTATTAAGATTCTCCTGCCGGCCGCCGCTCCTGCGATTGTCAGCGGCATGCGGACTGGCCTGGGTGTGGCCTGGATGTGCCTGGTTGCTGCCGAGATGCTCCCGGGAAGCATTGCAGGCGTAGGGTATCTGATCACTCACGCTTATACGGTAGCCCGTACCGACATCGTAATTGCCGGTATGATTTCAATCGGCGCTATCGGAGCTGTGCTGGACACCAGTTTCAGGGCTATTGCCGACAGGAAGTTTGCCTGGCAAAGATTGGCCCGCTGAATATAAGGGGGTGTATGGTGTCTGAGGCGGTATTAATAGCTGAAGAAGTATCTAAGGTGTTTCAGACCAGCAACAGGGAAAAGGTTGAAGCGTTACAGGCGATCAGCATTTCAGTCACTGAGAATGCTTTTGTCTGCATAGTAGGCCCGTCGGGGTGCGGCAAATCTACTTTGCTCAGATTATTCGCAGGATTGGAGAAACCGACAACTGGGATTGTGACTTACCGGCAAAAGCCAGTAGACCGTCCCTCAGCCCAAATCGGCATGGTTTTTCAGGAATACTCGCTGTTGCCGTGGCGGATGGTGGCTGATAATGTGGCGTTGGGACTTGAGTTTGCCGGGGTGCCGCAAGCGGAGAGGACGGCACGGGCGATGGATTGTCTGGACTTGGTGGGGCTTGCAGATTTTGCCCGGGCTTACCCTCATGAACTGTCCGGCGGGATGCGGCAGCGAGCGGCTATTGCCCGGGCGCTGGCGGTGGCGCCTGATGTATTGTTAATGGACGAGCCGTTCGGAGCCTTGGATGCCCACACGCGAATTTTGCTGCAGAAAGAGCTGCTGCGGGTTTGGGAACAGCATCGGCAAACGGTGATTTTTGTTACCCACAGCGTGGATGAAGCTGTATATTTGGCAGATACCATTCTAGTCATGTCCAGACGGCCGGGAAGAATTATGGCGAAAATCACGGTGGATATGCCCCGGCCGAGAGATCGGGCATTACCTAAATACGGGCAGTTATATGCAGACATTCTTGCAATGCTGGATGAGGTTACATAATTGTCTAAAGGAGCTAATTATGGGCGATAAAAAAGAAGGATTAAATAGAAGATCGTTCCTTAAGGCCGGTATAGCCTCCCTTGCTGTTGCAAGTGCGGTACCCGGCTTGTTATATGCAGGCCGCTTCCAGGCCGATTCGCTGCAGGTATGGTCGTGCGGAGGGCTATCTGAAGCTTTCATGGAAGCTAACAACCTGTATGAGCAGCGAAACGGCATTCAGGTCAATTATACCGGGGCCTTCGCTGCTGCCCTAGGGAAATCCCTTATCGGCGGAGCGGTCACAGAGATCTTTGCCGGACGGGTATTGCAACTGGCTAAAACACTACGGGCAGATAATAAGATGCTATATTTCAGGCCGCTGTGCTTTACGGACTATGTTTTAATCACACCACTGGACAATCCGGCAGGAATCCAATCGGTTCAGGATCTTGCACGGCCGGAAGTCAAGGTGATTTTGCCGCTTGGTGCTTCGCCTCCGGGCGGGGACGCCGTTATGGGTATACTCAAAAAAGCAAACATTGACCGGGCGGTTCTCAAAAATATGATTAAAAAGGAAAGTTGTGTCATCAAAATGATGCCGGCAATCATAAACGGCGAGGGTGCAGTCTCTATTGTGGAGCGGCGTCTTACCCGCCAGGACGCATTTTCCGGGAAAGTAAGAGTGATACCCATTCCGGAGAATTTGTTTCCTCCCGGCCCATTAACATTCACTATCGGCGTAATGAAGTATGCAAAAGATCGTGCGTTGGCCGATGATTACGTGAATTTTATTTGTTCCGGTGAGGGGCAGGCGATTTTTGAGAAGCATGGCTTCATTCCTGCCAGCTCTGCAAAAGGGCAGATGCTTGTCGAACAGCTGGGGGTAAAAGATGTCTAATCAAACTGAGCGTATAAACCCAGCCCGACTTTCCCAGGTTCGTACAGGGGTTCAACTATCCATGCTGGCTGTTTTGGGACAATGGGCTTATTACGGTGTTTTTCGCTGTCCTTTTCTTGTTCCTTTTGTAAATTGCCAGGTTTGTCCGGTCATCACTTGCTGGGGAAGGATCACCAGTTACTTCTGGGGATTTTGGCTGTTGCTGCCCGTATCGGTTTTGCTTGCCGGACGATTTTTCTGCGGCTGGCTCTGTCCCGGCGGCTTCATTAATCAAATCATCGGTAAGTTTTCGTGGTCAAAGCTGCGCACACGCAATCAACTTGTGAGTTTTGCTCCGATCGGGATGGTTATTGCCTTGCTTGCAGTTGCCATCATCTGGTTTGGCTTCAACAACCCCAGAATGATGGTGCCGATACGGGTTGGTGAGTTCTGGAGCTCGCTCCGGCTTTCTTTCGAAAATGCCTCTGCTGCCTGGCTGGTTCGCACGTTTATGGTATTGGGGCTGACAGCAGCGGGTTTGCTGGTGGCCAACATGTGGTGCCGTTTTATTTGTCCCACCGGCGGTTTGCTTGAGCTTTTTAAAGGGATGGCGATTTTACGCGTCTTCAAAACCAATGCCTGCAATGACTGCAACGCCTGCCTGCGGGTGTGTGTGATGGGGACCCGGCCTGATGAAATGAATTGCACTAATTGCGGTGACTGTTTGCAAGCTTGCCCTATTGATGCTATAAAATTTGGTGAAAAGAGGCAAATCAATGACAAAACTGCGCGATCGCAGATCTCTTGAACAGCACCCCTGCTTTCACGGAAAGGCCAGTGCCCACTGGGGACGAATTCATCTACCAGTGGCGCCAAACTGCAACATTCAGTGCAACTTCTGCAACAGGCTTTACGCTTGCGTAAATGAAAGCCGGCCGGGAGTGACACGGCACATTCTCCAGCCGGCTGAAGCGCTAGCGGCTTTAAACAGACTTTTGCAACAGCGAAAAGATATTGTCGTGGTGGGAATCGCTGGACCGGGAGACCCGCTTTGCGACTTGGACAGAACACTGGAGACGCTCCGTGCCGTTCACGCTCTTCATCCCACACTTTTAATCTGTGTATCTACTAATGGACTTAACCTGCCGAGCCATATTGACGAACTGGTTGCCGCCGGAGTGACCCATGTCACAGTAACGGTCAATGCTGTTGACCCTCATATTGGTCAAAAGATATATGCTTCAGTTACCGTCAATCACCGGCTTTATCAGGGTCTTGAAGCCGGAAAAATACTTCTCAATCGGCAGGAGGAGGCTGTTGTCGGTTTGAAGCAGCGAGGTTTGATCGTTAAGATAAATACGGTCGTACTTCCCGGTATTAATACCGATCATATTCCTGATATTGCTGCAAAGGTAGCCATGTGGGGAGCCGATAAAATGAACTGCATACCCTTGATTCCTGTTCAAGGTACCCCTTTGGCGGAACATGTGACTCCTACCGAGGCCGAAATGGCCTTCATACGAAAATCGATATCCGGTCACATGCCGCAAATCTTTCATTGCCGCCGATGCAGGGCAGATGCTGTAGGTTTGCTTGGTGAAGGTGATATGGCAGGGGCGAATTAAATGGATAAATCGGATGAGCTTAGTGGATTTACTACAAGATTTTATTGGGAGGGTTATTATGTACTGGATGATTATTGCTTTGACCGGGATTGTATTTGGACTGGGGTCGGTCCTATTGGTGAAATCAGGCAATCCAGGAAATTATGGTTTTTGTGCTGCTTGTCAGCTTAGGGATATTGCCGGGGCACTGGGCATTCATCAAGCAGCAGCGCTGCAGTATGCCAGACCGGAAGTATTAGGGTTTATTCTGGGTTCATTCAGTCTTGCAAAAATCAGCGGCGAGTTTCGTCCGCGGGGTGGTTCGAACCCGGCGCTCCGGTTTGTTCTGGGTGCGATGATGATGGTGGGAGCACTGGTATTTTTGGGTTGCCCACTGAGAGGTATTTTGCGGCTGGCCGGAGGAGATTTGAACGGCCTGACAGGCCTCGCCGGCTTTGCCGCCGGCGTTGCTGCCGGAGCAGTTTTTCTGAAGAACGGTTACAATCTGGGCCGGGCCCGTTCTTATACCGGCGCGAAGGGGGCTGCCGGCTATCTGGCTGCTGTCGGGGCAGTTATTTTGACAGTGGGTGTGGGTACGCAAGCGGTATTTTTGAAATTTAGTGCTAGCGGCCCCGGTTCGTTACATGCGCCGGTTATCATGAGTCTGATAGCAGGTATAGCGGCTGGAGCATTAGCATGGCGGAGCCGGATGTGCTTGAGCGGTGGCATTCGCGATTATATTTTGGTACAAGATACCTATCAGCTCAAGATATATGTTGTCATTTTTCTTGCTGCTCTTGCCGGCAACCAATATTTTGGCTTTTTCAAGTTGTCGTATGCATCACAGCCTCTTGCACATACGATGCACCTGTGGAACTTTCTAGGGCTGTTCCTCACTGGCCTGGCGGCTGTTTTGGCCGGTGGCTGCCCGCTTAGGCAAATCATCATGACCGGGGAAGGGGATGTGGATGCTTTGTTCTGCTTAGTAGGCATGCTGGCCGGGGCCGGAATCGCTCACAGCTTCAATCTTGCCGGAAGTCCGGCAGGTGTAGCTTTGAACGGACAAGTGGCCATAGTGGCCGGAATTGTAGTCACTTCTGGCATTGGCTATGCTTTTAGAGAAAAACTGACTATTACTGTGGAGGGTTAAACATGGAGAAAAAATTGGATTTAAGAGGTCTAAGTTGTCCCATGCCGCTTTTGGAGACCAAGAAAGCACTAGAAAAAGCGGAGATGGTATCCATTATTGTTGATGAAGCCGCTGCCAGGGAAAAGATCATTGCGTTCGCTAAGTCTAAGCAGTACCAGGTTGAAAGCAGCAGCAGCAGTAGCGAGTATACCCTGATAATACGCAAATGACAACTTAGGGGATAACTTTTCGCTTTGCTTATCTAATCAGTGAGTCAAGATACCCGAGATAATAGAGGTGAAAGGACAGGTGGAGCAGACACACCACCTGTCCTTTTGCGTCTTCAGCTTTGCTGAAACGAGTTCACTTACTGTCAGTGTTTTGTTACATTGACAGTTTTTTTGTTCCTTTTTGCGGATCAAAGAGCGGTAAATGCATTAATACTGCGGTGCGACGGTATTTGTCACTATTTTGAGTGTGGCTGCCAACTTAGTAGTACAACACCGGCTTGCAGCAGTTCGGCCCATAAGTAGTAGTAATTTTCACTAGTTTCCTAATAATGAAATAATAAGCTATATTGTGAAAAATCGTGCTATTCTTTGTTTTTTGTGACTATTGATTTAAAAAACATCGCAAATTGATTAAAATTCATGTTGTTTTTGAATTATCTAAATAGTAATATAATAACATAAACGATTGTCGACAAACGGCAAATATGGAAGCAGAGAGGTACTGGTGTGCCTACCGGTCTTCAAAACTGTGTTGCGGCCGAACAGTCGTGGGTGGGTTCGATTCCCATATGCTTCCGCCAAAAAAAATGTTATGACAAGTAGACGAGAATTGGGTATGAATATTCCTTATAAGCAAAGTATTGAAGAATTATAAGGTAGGAGGAGTCAAATCATGTTGCTGAAAGACAAAATAGTCATTAGTATCGGCGACAAGGACGGCATCCCTGCCGACATGATCGCATTGAATGCGCAAGCCATGGGTGCAGACAAAGCATTCTCATCGATAGAATACTTTGTCTGATCCACTTCAGGCGCCACTGATCTTTCTTTTGCGGATCTGTTGGCGGAAGTCCGGTCGGGACTGAGCGTATGCCACACTTGTGAGCCAGAAGTTTATCTTCAATTATCTGAAAAACAAATCAGATCGAGCGATCAAAGCTCACAAATTCGTACTGTGCTGTACGTTTTGGCGACACTATCTTTGTCGTTTTTAGCGCTTAGTACTTTTTCTGTCTGCTTCAATAGGGAGTCATGTGTACTGTCAGTGTTTAACATTACATTGACAGCTTTTTGCGTTGCTTTTAGCCATTTTAGCAAAGTTAAGCCTGAAAACGGTAACTTTGCTAAAATGGCTTTTTAGCGCTGCAGTATATTTAACAGCTGTGGAACCGGCCTCAACTGTTTAAATAAAACTATATAAGGAGGAATCAGGTAATGTTGCTGAAAGACAAAAAAGTCATTATTATTGGCGACAGGGACGGTATCCCCGGGCCTGCGATTGCACTATGTGTGCAAACAGCGGGTGCGGACGTAGTATTCTCGTCAACAGAATGCTTTGTCTGAACTGCTGCGGGCGCTATGGATCTGGAAAACCAGAAGCGGGTTAAATCGTTTGCGGAGGAATTCGGTGCGGAAAATGTCGTAGTCATTCTTGGTGCAGCCGAGGGTGAGGCGGCAGGACTGGCAGCTGAAACCGTAACAGTAGGCGACCCCACATTTGCAGGTCCTTTGGCGGGAGTCCGGTTGGGACTAAGCGTATATCATGCATGTGAGCCGGAAGTGAAGGCTGAAGTCGATCCCCTGGTGTATGAAGAGCAAATCAGTATGATGGAAATGGTGCTGGACGTTGACAGCATTGTCGAAGAAATGAAATCTATTCGCAACCAATACTGTATGTTTTTGGGAGGGGAAGGATAATGATGGCAAATAACCAAGGCTCGCAAAAAAACGTTGTTCTGTATGTATCTGCTGCTATATCTTTACTATTTGTAGCAATTAGTATCATACTACCTGCTCAGATGGGAAAAGCATCAAATACGGTAATGGCATTTTTAACCGGCAATTTCGGTTGGATGTATCTCATGTCAGTGTTTATCTTTATGATTACTCTGTATAGTATTGCCATTAGCCGTTATGGCAGTATCAAGCTCGGCCAGGATGACGAGAAACCGGAATTCAGTAATTTCCAGTGGTTTACCATGCTCTTCGGCAGTGGGATGGGAATTGGCATGGTTTTTTGGTCGATTGCAGAACCCATGATGCATTATATGTCCCCTCCTATTGGAACGGGCAAGACCGCAGAAGCCATGTTCTTAGCCATGCGGATTGCATTTAACGATTTTGGTGTCCATGTCTGGGTTATTTATGCGCTTTGTGGTTTGGCCCTGGCCTACTTCCAATTTAGGAAAGGTCTGCCATGCCTGATCAGTTCGGTTTTCTATCCACTCATTGGTGATCGCATTTACGGACCAATCGGTAAGACAATTGACGTTCTTACCGTATTCGCCACTATATTTGGTATCGCTACCAGCTTAGGATTAGGAGCTAACCAGATTGCCTCCGGTTTGCAGTTTATCTGGGGAATCCCGTCGTCGCCCGGGATGATTGCCATTATTATAGCGGTAATGACTGTGATATTTACATTTGCTACTGTCTCTGGATTACACAAAGCAATGCAACTAGTTGCCGACATTAAGGTTTGGCTTTCGATTGTTTTCATGGTGTTTATCTTCCTCGTCGGTGGTTCGGTTTTCCAATTGAATCTTTTTACCCATGCGGTTGGCGATTATCTGCAAAATTTCATCGCACAGAGCCTGTGGATGGGGAATACGGATTGGGTTCAAGCATGGCCGGTATTCTACAGGGCTTGGTATATTGCGTGGGCGGCGTTTGTCGGTCAATTCATAGCCCGTGTTTCCAAGGGCCGCACTATTCGCGAATTCATTTTCGCAGTTACGCTGCTTCCAGCGGGATTTTGCCTCATTTGGCTGGGAATATACGGCGGAGCTGCTTTCTACCTGGATGAATTATCCAATGGTGCCATTCAGGCAGCAGTTAAAGCGGATTATACAACCGCACTTTTTGTTACGCTTAAACACATGCCATTTTATGCACTTACCGCCCCACTGGCGATTGTTCTGATCGTAGCATCGTTTGCAGGTGCAGCAAACTCTGCTACCTATGTACTGGGTATGCTGACCTCAGGCGGAGAAATGAACCCCAGTACAAAATTGCGCAGCTTCTGGGGGATTACGCAGGGGGCTGTTACGATCATGCTGGTTTTGGTTGGCGGTATTGGAGCCATCAAAACATTGCAGACAGCTTCCATTGCCGCGGCTTTTCCGTTCATGCTGATTATGCTGGCTATGTGCTATTGCATTTATAAAGCTCTTAATGAGGAAGATGTTTAGCAACAAAAGAATACCAAGTGCTGTACGTCAAGCAGAAAGGAACCGTTATGGATATTAGAAAACTGAATAAGTTTACTTCTTGTGGAGGCTGCATTGCCAAGTTGCCGCCAGGGCTTCTCAAGGATGCTGTTGCCAATATTCCTTCTTTTAACGATCCTGATTTGCTAGTAGGCTTTGACACTTCCGACGACGGTGCAGTCTACCGTCTTCAAAATGATCTGGCGGTAATCCAGACTTTGGATTTTTTTCCACCCATGGTTGATGATCCTTATTTATTTGGCAAAATTGCTGCCGCTAATGCGCTTAGCGATATTTATGCCATGGGCGGTCAGGTAAAAACAGCTTTAAATATTGTCTGTTTTCCTGAAGATGAGGACCCCGCTATTCTCGGAGCAATCTTGCAAGGCGGAGCAGAAAAGGTAAAAGAGGCCGGCGGCGTGCTCTGTGGAGGTCATTCTATCAATGATAAAGAGCCAAAATACGGCCTTTCGGTCACCGGAGTTGTCCATCCTGGCCGGATTATGTTTAACAACCGCTGCCGGATTGGTGACCGGATTTTGTTAACGAAGCCTCTCGGCGTGGGGATGGTGACTTCTTCCTATAAGGCAGGAGCGGCGTCCCGTGAAAGCTACGAACAGGCAGTGGAATCTATGCAAACGCTTAATAAATATGCTTTTGAAATAGCAGCCCGCTACAACATCCACAGTTGCACGGATGTAACTGGATTCGGTTTTTTGGGGCATCTGAATGAAATGGTAACAAGCGGTTATTCGATCCGGGTGGACAGTCGGCAGGTATTATACATACCAGAGGCGTGGCAGTTGGCGGAGGAATTTCTGATTACCGGCGGCGGTCAGAAAAACCGGGCATTTTTACAGGAGAAGGTAGCATTTACCAATGTGTCCCCCGCTATGGAAGAAATACTGTTTGATCCCCAGACTTCCGGCGGTCTGCTCATTAGTGTAGCCCCAGACGATGCAGTTGCACTGCTGGCGGAGCTGAACACTCTGTCGCTTGCTGCGTGTATGGTTGGCGAAGTGGTGGAGCGCGTCGATCACAATATTGCCGTATACGGCTGAGGTGCATATGGACAGTATTGTAATTGGAACTGCCGGACACATTGATCACGGCAAAACAACATTGGTAAAGGCTCTGACCGGTTTTGACACAGATACGCTGGCAGAAGAGAAGCGGCGTGGTATTACCATCAACTTAGGCTTTGCCTATTGCAAGCTTCCTTGTGGAAAAACAGCTGGTTTTGTTGATGTGCCGGGTCATGAGCGGTTTATTAAAAATATGCTGGCCGGAGCGGGCGGTATTGATATTGCCATGGTAGTAATCGCTGCGAGTGAAGGCATTATGCCGCAAACCCGGGAGCATATTCATATTCTGCAGTATCTTGGGATTCAACAGGCCATTGTGGTTATTACAAAAATTGGTATGGTAGAGGACGATTTTCGGGAACTGGTCGTGGAGGACACAAAAGAATATCTGGCGACTACCTCTTTGAAACATGCACCTGTTGTGCAGGTCGATTCGATTACCGGGCAGGGTATCCCAGAAATACTAGCCTTGTTAAATGGTATGGCGGCAGGGGTACGGCGGGAGGCTGTTACCAGACCCTCGCGATTACCCGTAGATCGGGTCTTCTCAATCAAGGGATTCGGGACCGTTGTTACCGGTACACTGCACGAAGGATCGATTAACTTAAATGATGAACTGGCGATTTATCCAGAAGGGCTTCCAGTTAAAGTAAGAGGGATTCAAATTCACGAGCAGACAGTTACTACTGCCCGCGCCGGACAGCGGACTGCCCTCAATCTGGGCGGCGTATCGGTGGAAGAAGTTCGCCGGGGATGCGTAATTGCCAAGCAAGGCTCAGTGCAAGCCACGTGCGTTTTGGATGTACATCTTTCTGTCGCTGCTGATGCCAGTAAGCCGGTCAAGCGCCTGGAGCAGCACAAACTGTATCTGGGTGCAACCGAGGTCTTAGCAAAGGTAATCTTCATGGGGCGCAAAGAGATATATCCTGGTGAGGAATGTTATGCCAAGATCCTGACGGAGTCACCTGTGATTGCCCGTAAATCCGACCGCTTTGTGCTGCGGAGTCTGTCTCCGGTTCAGACTATCGGCGGCGGCAGGATAATCGATCCGGCCGCTAAGCGGTCTGGCTATACGGATGAACAGGCTCTAAATATCATGAAAATCAAGGATCAAGGCACTCCACAGCAGGTCCTGGAAGTATTCTCATGGGAGAATTTGTTCGGTGATAAGGAGGCAGTTGCTGCTGTCTCCAACATCGAAGATACGGACAAATATTTTGAGCTATTGCTGCAATCAGGCAGGATTGTGTTGTTTGAAAATCGGGTTGCCCATGTTGAGGCGCTGCAAGCCTTGCTGGAACAGACGCTAAATATTCTGGAGGCTTATCATATCCAATATCCTTTGCGGGCTGGAATGACTAAGGCTGAATTACAGGCGCGGTTGGAATTTGCCGGTCATCCCAGAGAGTTTGAGTGGCTGCAGAGCTGGATGAAGGGGACTGGCCAGATTGGGCAAAGCGGTTTGATGCTTTATAAAACAGGCTTTGTACCCGTATTTTCAAAAAAAATGGGCAGTATTCGGGATGAAATGCTTGCTGCAGTGCAACAAGCGGGTTATTCTCCGCTTACAGATTATGAGCTTGCCGGTAACGATAAAGACAGACTGGCGGTATTGGAAGCTTTAATGCAAACAGATTTCATGGCCGTAGACGGACATGTCATTTTATTGAGAGAGTTATATGCACAGGCCAAGGAAACCGCCGCCGGGCTGGCCTGTACAGAAGGAGCCATTCGGTTGTCTGATTTCCGGGACAGCCTGGCAACCAGCAGGAAGTATGCATTACTGTTGCTGGAAAAAATGGATCGTGAAAAATTTACCACCCGTAGGGGCGAAGAGCGGGTGTTGCTGTGAGGAAGGAAAGGGAGATATCATGCAAATTTACGATGTTGTCATTATAGGTGCCGGCCCGGCTGGGTTGTCAGCAGGACTATATGCCGGTCGCTCCCGTTTGAATACTCTTCTGATTGAAAAGGAGAAGGACGGCGGGCAGATTGTGATCACTTCCGAGGTCGAAAATTATCCTGGGTGTATAGAAGAGGAATCGGGCGTATCCTTGGTAGCGCGCATGACCCATCAATCCGAAAAGTTCGGTGTGGAACGCGCCCTGGATACTATTACTGCAGTCGACTTTTCCGGTGATGTCAAAGTGCTTAAAGGCAAAAAAAGCGAATACCGTGCCCGCAGCGTAATTATCGCTACCGGCGCATTCCCACGCCCTATTGGCTGTGAAGGAGAAAAAGAACTCATCGGTAAAGGCGTTTCCTATTGCGCCACCTGTGACGGCAATTTCTTTGAAGATATGGATATTTATGTGGTTGGCGGCGGCGATACCGCGGTGGAAGAAGCAATGTATCTAACTAAATTCGGCCGTAAAGTAACCATAATCCATCGCCGGGATCAGCTGAGGGCGGCCAGGTCCATTCAGGAGAAGGCGCTGAAAAATTCTAAAATCAGTTTTATGTGGGACACTGTCATCACCAAATTAAAAGGCGACGGCTTGCTGGAAGCCATGGTCATAAAGAATCTGAAAACAGGCGAGGAAACAGAGATTGAGGCTCCGGAAGAGGATGGCACCTTTGGTGTGTTTGGCTTTATCGGCTTTTTGCCTCAATCGAGCCTGTTTGAGGGAGCCATTGCGCTGGAGAATGGCTACATACCGACTAATGAAAGAATGGAAACCAATGTTCCCGGCGTATTTGCCGCCGGTGACATCCGGGTTAAAGATGTTCGCCAGGTAGTAACCGCCGCGTCAGACGGCGCAATAGCCGCGATGATGGTGGAAAAATATTTAGAACACTAAGATCGATTGCTCGATATATCGAGACAAAAAAGGAGAGTGTCATTATGTTAGTTGTTGACAAAGAAACATTTGAACCTGAGGTACTTAAAGCAGAGGGCACAGTATTAGTAGACTTTTTTGGTGATGGCTGCGTACCTTGCCAGGCTTTGCTGCCCCATATTGAAGCATTAGAAAAAAACTATGGGGATACAATCAAATTCACTAAACTCAACACCACAGCCGCTCGGCGGTTGGCTATCGGCCAGAAGATTTTAGGTCTGCCGGTAATTGCTATCTATAAAGGCGGCACCAAAGTGGATGAACTGGTAAAAGAAGAGGCTACAGCAGAAAATGTGGAACAAATGCTTAAAAAATATAGTTAGTATATTTTGTATTTGACAGCAGCGGTATTAGCCGTAACTGTTTAAATAAATTACATGTAGGAGGAATCAAGTTATGTTGCTGAAAGACAAAAAAGTCATTATTATCGGCGACAGGGACGGCATCCCCGGCCCCGCGATCGCATTGTGTGCGCAAACCGCGGGCGCAGACGTAGTGTTCTCATCAACAGAATGCTTTGTCTGAACTGCTGCGGGCGCTATGGACCTGGAGAATCAGAAGAGGGTTAAGGAGTTTACAGAGGAGTTCGGTGCAGACAACATCGTAATCCTTCTCGGCGCAGCCGAGGGTGAAGCTGCAGGACTAGCAGCCGAAACTGTAACTGCCGGCGACCCCACTTTTGCAGGTCCTTTGGCGGGAGTCCAGTTGGGACTGAGAGTATACCATATATGTGAGCCGGAAGTGAAGGACGAAGTAGATTCACAGGTATATGAAGAACAAATCAGTATGATGGAAATGGTGCTGGATGTGGACAACATCATCGAAGAGATGAAATCAATTCGCGATCAGTACTGCAAATTCTAGGCTTTCATTGCGAAAGACACCGATGACGCGTGCGGTAAAACAAATGGATCTCTTATCAGGCCCTAGCTTTTACCGCACGCTCAATCTTTAATGGAAAGGATGTTTTCCATGTACAGTATACTCAAGGGAACGAGCTATTTTCTGGCGCATGCGCCAGAAATGGTGATTCACAATGGCACGACCCAGACTACCCAAAGGAAAATTGATCCCGATTCCAGCTATCTAAAGGAAATCGGCGGGAATATACGAGACTATGAGGCGTGCGTGGCCTATCCGCCCAATCAGGTTTATATCGGCAATATGACACCCGAAGAGCTTGCAGCACTGCCTATGCCCTGGTATGACAAGCGCGTCGAGGCAAAACGGCAGGGAGCATTCGGGGAAATTATGCCCGAGGACGAATTCATCGGTATGATGAAGGTCTGCGATGTGTTTGACCTGGTTAAGCTTAATGAAAGCGTCTGCCAAGCTGTTAAGACAAAGCTGATGGCACATCCACTGGTAGATAACGCTTTGCTGACAGGATTGGATAAACCTACTGGTGCGGCGGAGATTGCAGAATTGATTCAACACGCTGGGGCTGAGGCGATTCATCTGCGGGGCGAAGTAGTTGGCTGCGTGAAAGCAGCTCATGATATTGACGAAACACTGTCAGCACATGTCATTTTTGAAAATCTGGTCTCCAAGGTATCCTGCGTATTATCTATCCTCCATTTAATCCATCAGTCCGGTGTGAATAAAACGGAAATAGATTATGTAATTGAGTGCTCCGAGGAAGCCTGCGGCGATATGAATCAGCGTGGCGGCGGTAACTTTGCAAAAGCTGCAGCCGAAATCGCAGGACTCACTAATGCTACCGGCAGTGATGTACGCGGTTTCTGCGCCGGTCCCAGCCATGCACTGGTAATGGCTGCCTCTTTGGTCAAGGCGGGGGTCTTTAAAAATGTGCTGGTAACAGCAGGCGGTTCCACCGCTAAGCTGGGTATGAATGGCAAGGATCACCTGAAAAAAGGACTGCCGATTTTAGAGGATTGTGTCGCAGGGTTTGCAGTTCTCATATCAGAAAATGACGGTATTAACCCGGAATTCAATACGGATATTATTGGCCGTCATACCGTAGGCACCGGTTCGTCGCCGCAAAATGTTATCTCTTCGCTGACCTTTGCTCCTTTGGAGCGGGCAGGGCTTAAGTTAACCGATGTGGATAAATATTCACTCGAAATGCAGAATCCTGATATCACAAAACCTGCTGGAGCAGGTAATGTACCGGAGTCAAATTATAAAATGATTGGTGCACTGGCAGCTATGAAGGGCCAAATTCAGAAGGCTGAACTTAACGCTTTTGTGGAAAAACACGGCATGGTCGGCTGGGCTCCAACGCAAGGTCATATTCCTTCCGGCGTTCCTTATCTGGGGTTTGCTCGGCAGGAAATGCTGGCAGGAAAAATAGAACGTGCCATGTTTGTAGGTAAGGGAAGCCTGTTTTTAGGACGTATGACTAACTTGTTTGATGGTATTTCTGTTGTGCTCCAGAAAAATAGTGGTGTATCCCAGGAAACGGGTATTACGGAAGAGCGGGTAAAACAGCTGATTGCTGCGTCCCTGCGGGACTTTGCAGGACATCTTGCCGGAAAGCTGGAGGAGTGACGCTATGGCGGACAAAGATATTAACCGCATCATTGCCGGTACTTTTCTAAAGATGGCGGATATGCTGGAAAATAGCGCTGAAACGCCGAGTGCTGTTATTGCTCTCACCGCTCTGGGCAGTGAGCATGGCGAGGATGAGCTTTACCAGGCTGCCGCTATGGCGGCGGCCCAGGGCATTCAGGTGAAGGTCATTGGCACGAAAACCGGAGGTTATCCTGGTGTGGAAACGGTATGCGTTTCCACGGAAGAGGAAGGGCATAAAGAGCTGGAAAAGTTATTGATCAGCGATGCTGTTCAAGGCAGCGTAACCATGCATTACCCTTTTCCGATCGGGGTGTCCACTGTGGGACGGGTAATTACTCCGGCCAAGGGTAAGGTCATGTATATTGCCACTACCACCGGCACGACGGCTCTGGACCGGGTAGAAGGGCTTGTACGCAATGCGTTGTACGGTATTGCTACCGCTAAAGCCTGCGGAGTGGCCGAACCAACGGTAGGGCTGCTCAACATCGATGGCGCCCGGCAGGCTGAAATGCAGCTGCAGCGGCTGCAAGCCAACGGTTATCCTATCCGGTTTGCAACCTCTGGCAGAAGCGACGGCGGTGCTGTCATGCGGGGCAACGACCTTTTAATGGGTTCCTGTGATGTAATGGTCACTGATTCATTAACAGGCAATATTTTAATGAAGTTATTTTCTTCCTATCATACCGGCGGCAACTATGAATCTGTCGGTTACGGATACGGTCCGGGAATGGGAGACGGTTTTAATAAACTAATATTGATTGTGTCCCGTGCTTCTGGTGCTCCAGTTGTTAAGGGAGCCATTGAGTTCGCAGCCGAATTGGTTCGAGGCGATTACCAACGGGTTTTTGCGATAGAACTCAATGCGGCCAGACAGGCAGGCCTTGATGCTATTTTAGCTGGCTGCCAAGTTCAAAAGCAAGCGGGAGAAGCAGCTGAAGCAGTAGCATCACCACCGAAGGAAGTGGTGACGGCGGAAATTCATGGCATTGAAATTTTGGATTTGGAGAGCGCAGTACAGGCATTGTGGAAAGAAAACATCTATGCCGAAAGCGGCATGGGCTGCACCGGGCCGGTAATTCTGCTCTCCGATTCGAAAGTGAAACAGGCGCGGAGCATTTTGCTTGGCAAAGGATATATTGGCGAGTAACAACAGCTTTTGCTAGGAGGCTTTTTTCTATGACAATGCATCAATGTTTGCGTTCTTTACCGAAGATGGATGACCTCCTGAGAACAATAGAAAATGAAGCCGTCGATCTGCCGCGCAGCCTGGTAAAGTCGGTAATGCAAGAAGAACTGGGCCGCTATCGCGAAAGCATTGTTGCCGGTGAACGGGATTGCTGCAATCAGGAAGAATTACTCGCCGGTATCCGGCAGGAACTGGAACGGCAGTCACAACCCCATTTGCGAGGTGTCGTTAATGCCACCGGCGTAATCCTCCATACCAATCTGGGCAGGGCGCGACTGTCTGAAGGCTGCGCTGACATGCTGACCCGGGTGGGCTGCGGGTATTCCAATCTGGAATACGATCTTGACGATGGCAGCCGGGGATCGCGTTATCAACATGTGGAAGACTTGCTCATCCGCCTGACTGGAGCCGAAGCCGCACTGATTGTGAATAATAACGCTGCTGCTGTTTATCTTGTGCTGGATTCCATTACCAAAGGCCGTGAGGTTGTGGTCTCCAGGGGAGAGCTAGTAGAAATTGGCGGTTCCTTCCGTGTTCCCAGCATTATGGCAGCCAGCGGCTGCAAGCTGGTAGAGGTAGGTACTACCAACAAAACGCACCCTTCCGACTATATTGATGCAATTTCCGCAGATACCGGCGCCTTGCTGAAGGTACATACCAGCAACTATAAAATTATTGGCTTTACAGCAGAGGTGGAAATGCGGGAGCTAGCGGAAATTGCCCGGAACAATCACTTGCCATCAATCTATGATCTGGGCAGTGGTCTGATGGCGGATTTAACTCCTTATGGGATAACCGGTGAGATAACAGTGGCGCAGTGCGTCAGGCAGGGGGCAGATCTGGTCTGCTTCAGCGGCGATAAGCTGCTGGGAGGTCCGCAGGCAGGAATTATCGTAGGGAAGTCAGCCTATATAGCAGCAATGAAAAAGAATCATCTGCTGCGGGCCTTACGCATCGACAAGCTGACTCTGGCTGCGCTGGAATTTACACTGCGTCAATATCTCGATCCCGCGAAGGCTGTCGCGAACATCCCGACATTACGTATGATCGCTCAGCCAGCAGCGGTTGTCCAGGAAAAGGCGGAACAGCTTGCCGGCTTACTGGCCGGAACCGGGTGCCGGTGCAGTGTGGTAAAGAGCACCGCCCGGGTAGGCGGCGGTTCCCTGCCGGCTGTGGAGTTAGAGTCGTACGCTGTCGCTATCAACATGGAAGGGATTACTCCCAACAGGTTAGAGATCAGGCTGAGGGAAAACTCTATTCCTATTATTGCGCGCATAACAGATGACTGCCTGCAGTTGGATTTGCGGACCGTTGAGGCTGAAGAATTTGCGGATATTGTTCTTTGCCTGAAAAAAATTATCAGTGACCTTCGGATATAAATATAATACGAAAGGACTGTTACAATGAGACTGGATATCGTGAATTTCCCTGTAAGGGACATACAGTTCGGCGATAAAACAGCATACGTCGACGGAATCCTGACAGTCAATAGAGAGGAAGCTTTGGCGGTAGTGCGGGAAGACAGCCATATCACTGAGGCTGAGCTGCATATCGTAAAGCCAGGCGACGAGGTTCGTTTGGTTCCGGTAAAGGAGGCAATTGAGCCCCGGTACCGTGTTGGCGGCGGCCCGGTGTTCCCAGGCGTAACCGGCAAGCTGCTGCAGGCCGGCAATGGAACTACTTACGCTCTCAAGGACATGAGTGTTTTAGTCGTCGGGAAGCACTGGGGCGGTTTTCAGGATGGTTTGATTGATATGAGCGGAGAAGGCGCCAAGTACACGTTTTATTCACAAATAAAAAACCTTGTACTAGTGGCTGATACTGACGAATTGTTCGAACAAAAGGAACAGCAAAAGAAAAACCGGGCACTGCGTTGGGCCGGCATGCGGTTGGCGGAATATCTGGGCGAGTGCACTAAGGATTTGCAGCCGGTAGAGACAGAAGTTTATGAGCTTCCTCCTATTACCAAGCGCGACAGTGCGGTCAGTGAGCTGCCCAGTGTTGTACTGGTATTGCAGCCTCAATCGCAAATGGAGGAGATGGGCTATAACGATCTCAATTATGGCTGGGACTGCAATCATATGCTGCCTACCCTTATGCACCCCAATGAGGTGCTTGATGGAGCGATGATTTCCGGCTCTTTTATGCCTTGCTCTTCGAAATGGTCCACTTATGATTTTCAAAATTTCCCTATGATTAAAAGGTTGTATAAGGAGCATAGCAAGACACTGAACTTCCTGGGCGTGATTATGTCCAACTTGAATGTAGCGCTGGAACAGAAAGAACGTTCTGCCCTGTTTGTTGCGCAAATGGCAAAAAGCCTGGGGGCAGACAGCGCGATTGTGGTTGAAGAGGGCTACGGCAACCCGGACGCAGACTTTACTGCCTGCATTGTCGCCTTGGAGGACGTCGGTGTCAAAACGGTAGGTCTAACCAATGAGTGCACCGGGCGGGATGGCGCTAGCCAGCCGCTGGTATCGTTAGACGAGAAAGCTAACGCCATTGTTTCCTGCGGTAACGTATCCAGTTTAATTAAGCTGCCGCCGATGAAGGTGGTGCTGGGAGAACTGGAATCCCTCGGACGGGACGGTCTTTCCGGAGGCTGGAGCAACGATGAGTTGTTAGGACCTTCGGTGAAACCGGATGGTTCCATTGTAATGGAGAATAATGCCATGTTCTGCGGTGACCAGGTTGTTGGCTGGTCTACTAAAACAATGAAGGAATTTTAAGGAGGGAACCGTGTGAAAACGATCCTGTATATCAATCAGTTCTTCGGACAAATTGGCGGCGAAGAATTTGCCGACCACGAGCCGGAACTGCGCGAGGGTGTAGTAGGGCCGGGCCTTGCCCTGCAAGCCGCTTTAGGAGACAAAGTGCAATTGACGCATACGATCATCTGCGGCGACAATTTTATCGGCTCCAATACAGAAGAAGCAATCAAGCGTATTCTGGGCTTTTTAGAAGGTAAGGAGTTCGACGTTTTCTTTGCCGGTCCCGCCTTTAGAGCAGGACGTTACGGGGCAGCTTGCGGACATATCTGCTCAGCTGTACAAAAGAAATTCGGCGTTCCGGTTATTACTTCGATGAACGATGAAAACCCTGGCGTAGAAATGTATAAAAAGGAAATGTACATTTTCAAGGGCGGTGCCAGTGCTGCTGCAATGAGAAAGGACGTAGCTGCAATGGCTAATTTTGCGAAACGTCTTCTAGCGAAAGAACCCCTGTGTTCAGCGGATGAAGAGGGATATTTCGGTCGTGGCATTCGTGAGCAGGTCTGGCTGAACCCTCCGGTTAATGCTACTGACCGGGTAATTGATATGCTGCTGAAGAAAGTAAACGGCGAACCGTATCAGACAGAGCTGCGTATTCCTAAATCTGACCGGGCTCCTATCGCGTCTGCGATTCCGGCACAGGAACTGGCAAACAGTAAAGTGGCGCTGATCACCTCAGGCGGTATCGTGCCTGTCGGTAATCCTGACCGCATTCAATCGGCTTCGGCCACCAAGTGGGGCAAGTATAATGTAGAAGAATTGGATGCTTTGCAAAAGGGTCAGTATATGACTATTCATGCGGGTTTTGATCCTGCGGCCGCCAATAATGATCCTAATGTCATTGTCCCCCTGGACGTAATGCAGGAGTTTACCAAGGAAGGAAAAATCGGCGGTGTTTATAAATACTTTTACTCCACAGTCGGCACCGGAACGACGCAGGCCGAGGCTGCCCGGATGGGAAGAGAAATTGCACAGGAACTGATCAATGATGGCATCCACGCTGCTATCATGACCTCCACCTGAGGTACTTGTACACGTTGCGGCGCAACGATGACTAGAGAAATCGAACGGGCAGGAATTACCATCGTCCAGATGGCGAACTTGATTCCTGTGGCGAAAACAGTCGGTGTGAATCGTCTGGTTCCAACCATCTCCATTCCATATCCTCTTGGCAATCCATCCACCCCCAAGGACGAGCAGCATAGGCTGCGCCGCCACCGGGTAGGTGTCGCGTTGGATGCCTTGACCACCCCGATTGAAACCCCAACTCTTTTTGAGGTAAAAATTTAAAAAATTGTCCATACACTCCGTCAGCATCAATACTGGCGGAGTGTATGACATACCGGCAAAACAAGTAAGGTTGATGACTTATGCAAGTAATACGGAACAAAAAGCGTACTGCATCTACAGGCGCTTGTGCAGATTTTGAGGGAGGGTAGCAAAGATGGAAATGAAACAATTGGAAGCCTTTATTGCAGTGGTTCAGCACAACAGCTTTTCCAAGGCAGCCGACATGATCTATTTGTCTCAGCCGACCATCAGCGCCCACATCAGTTCTCTGGAGAATGAGATTGGTGCGCAGCTGTTGATACGCTCCACCAAGGCGGTGTATCCAACCCAAACAGGTAAAGAGCTGTTCCACCGTGCTAAAAATATTCTTGTCCTGCGTGATGAGGCCATTAGCAGTGCCAGTAAGGTTGACCATGAAGTGAATGGAGAAATTAGTATTTTAGCCTCTAGCGTGCCTGCTCAGTTCTTGCTGCCGGAAATCATTACGGCCTTTCGTAAACAATATCCTCATGTCGTGTTTCGTGTCCACCAGGCAGACAGCCTGCAGGTTTTTGAAGGTCTTTTAGGGTACCGGTATGATTTTGGCGTAGTGGGTACAAGCGTCCATTCCCGCAACTTGATAACGGTTCCGTTTTATCGAGATACGCTGGTAATGATCGCTCCTAAGGCTATGATAATTAATAAAGGGGAAATGCAGCGCAACCTGGCAGCGTTTTTACGACAGCAGCCTTTTGTGATGCGCGGGGACGGCTCCGGCACCCGCGTGGAAATGGAGCAATTGCTGCAGAAGCAAGGCGTTTGCGTCCAGAATCTGAATGTCGTAGCTTACTTCTACGACACCCAGAGCATCCTGTCAGCGGTGTCACATGGGATGGGGGTATCTTTCGTTTCCAAAGTGGCTGCCACTGCCTATGAAAAACTTGGGCAAATCAAGGTATATGACCTTGAACAGCAGGAATTTTCCCGAGAAATTCAGCTTGCTTTCAAAAAAGAAATGGTGTTATCGCCGCTCCAGAGGCTTTTTGTCAATTATCTAGAGAATTATTTTACTAGCACAATTTCCTAGAGGCGGCAAGCTGTGAATAGTAGCGTCAGCCCTGGGGTACCACAAAGGCTGTTAAGGAAGCACGAATGGCCGGTTTGTACCAAGCCGATCGCAGGCTGACGATCCGGAAGTCGCATGAAAATCCGGCTGTAAAAGCTTTGTATGATGAGTATTTAGGTAAACCGCTTAGCCATAAATCGCATGAGCTCCTTCATACTCATTACCATCCCCGCCATAAGTAGTAATAAATGAAGATTTGCCGGGGCAGGCATGGCACTTGTACCGTATCGTTATCAGCCTGATACGTAAACCATTTCCCTTATATAATGAAGCACAAAAATGACCATCAGTTTTAACGTTGGATAACACCGCAGAACCTCTCTGTACAGA